>NZ_JBNHFG010000002.1:0-236532 GCF_059090025.1 Arthrobacter sp. Y3224198 | reverse complement strand
GGTCCGCGCGCGGGGTGCGGGCCGAGCGGTGGATGTCCGCCTCGGTGAACTGCGGCGGTTCGGGCAGGGTGCGCGGGGCGGCGTGGTCTTCGGGGTTGTAGACCCGGACCATGCTCAGGGACTCGAAGCCCGAGCCGTACAGCTGCGGCGCGGGCACGACGGCGGCGCGGCGGCGTCCGCGCGGGGCCTTGTGGATGGCGGCCTCGGCGGCGCGGATGAGCTGGCGCAGCTGCACCGATTCGCGGTACTCGTCGCTCTGCACGTAGGTGTGCATGGATTCGGAGAGACGGCCGTAGATCCGGTGGATTTCGGTGGCCTGGTCCCGCATGTCGCTGATCAGCCGGTACAGGCTCTGCCGGTCCTCCGGGGTCAGGTTGTCCGCGAAGTCCCGTTCGAGGACCTCGGCGATGGCGGCGCGGAATCGGGCCTGCTGGTCGGCGTCGTTCAGGAAGGCGGTGAAGCCCTCATAGGTGCGGCCTTCGGCAGTGCTGCGCAGCTTTTTGTCCGCTTCGAGGATTTCGCCCATGGTCAGGCCCTTGGCGGCGTTGGATTCCACCATTTCCTGGCGCAGGTTGTGCAGCATCTTTTCCAGGCCGTCACGCATGCGTTTGAAGTCGGCCGGCAGGGCGGCGGCCAGATCCAGAATGTCGCGGGCGGCTTCGACGGCGGTGTCCTCCGGCAGCGGCGGGGGAGCCTCTCCGGTTTCCAGGGCGCGGATCATTTCCTCGCGGCGGGCGACCTCTTCCTTAAGCACGGCGATGCGTGCGGCCGGGTCCGGGTTGGATTCCTGGGCGAGGTTTTCCACCCGGTCCAGCAGGGTGGCCAGGCGGGAGGAGTTCAGTGAGGTTTTGTCGCTGCTGAAGCCGTCCAGGTAGGAGAGGAAGCGGGCGGAGGATTCGGTGAGTTCGTAGACGAACTTCCCGTCCGCGCGGGGCCGGGCGAGGAAGCGGCGGGCCACCCAGTCATCGGCGTAGTTCCGGCCGGTCCAGTCTTCGCGCAGCTGCATGCCGTCCATCCGGAGGCAGGTCAGGAAGCTGTCCGTCATGGCGTGGAAGTCGTCCAGCGGGACCCGCGGGCGGGTGCGGGTGAAGGCTTCGCGGAAGAGGGCCAGCACCCAGGCGTTGGCGTTGGTCAGTTTCCAGCCGGGGGCCGCTTGGAGCCGCTGCAGTTCGGCCCAGCGGGCAACGGCGTTCTCGATGAAGGACATTCTGCGCTTTCCGCCCGTGCGGTGGGGTGAAACGGGCCTCCTCGATTTTAGCCGGGTGGGGGAGCGGGGTGGGTCAGGAGCGGGTGCCAGGTATGCCGTGTTTATCTCCGCAGTGATTGGGACCGCACAAAAGAGTCCGGCCATTGCGACGCTCTTACCTTTAAGGTCCTTGCAGGCGGGTGTGCCACGGGATTTCATTCACACGAAAGTTCGCAATACCAAGCTAGGAGGAGTCGCGCCTTGGGATACAGTGCAACGGGACCGACGGTACCGACGCGTGTCCTGTCATATAAGAACTGCTAAACGGGTTAGCATGTGGCATGCCAGTTGAGCAGATTCCCACCCCCGGTGAGGAGCAACAGATAAAAGGCGATGAAGGTACAAGGCGCGCTAAGTTGTGGCTAGAGGCAACGACGCGGGTAAGTACCAGCTACGCCAATACGGATGACGCTGGCCCCAAAAGGCTTGCTTTCACGTGGCCCGGTAATCAAAAGGCTTATTCTTATGATCTGGGAGGAACCTTTCGCGGAGCTCCTTACCACCATCAATCGTTCGCCGCTGAATGCAAAAATTATGACCTTCCCAGGGATCAAGGGACGCACTTTGATAAATTTCTGGCCCAAACATATTGCACTATCGATAAGCATTCGCGGTGGATCGAGCACTTTCTCTGGATAACCTGGTCACCGTTTCGGGTTGGAGATTGGAACCAGTTATATTCTGAGCATAAAATTCGTGAGGCTATTCTGGCAAATAAGCACCGAGTCTTTGGTGTGGATACTGATGATGAGGCCCTTGCTCGCATTGACGAGGACGTCGTTCGCGCAGTTCGCGATTCAATCTGGGTAATTGTTCTGCATGAGAAACAAGAAAGTCTCGTCATTTCCAAGGAAGATCGAGCCGAGCTAATGCGGCTTCAACTAATGAGGGAACCGTAATGTCGGAAACGAACAAATGGCACTCAGACGCTTCAATCTCGTCGATCAAAAATGCAGTTGCACAGCAGTTCTCAGACGCGGATAAGACAGTCCAAATTCAGACCACTGAATACTTTAATAATACCTTCTCTCCAGACATGATTTTATCATGGCCTCATGAAAGCGAATCGAGGCATATATATCTAAGGACCAATAGCAATCCAAGGTATCTTCTGGAAGACATTCGATTGCTCGAAACAGACAGAGCGATGTTGGTTCCAATTTCTAGCTCCCAATTGGAGCCAGCCGGTGAGGGGCAGTTGGATGACCCCGTTCCGGTACGAGAGCTTCAATCGGTATCGTCGCAGCGGAATGTTCTCGTCGCGCCGTATGACAGCCTTACGAGCTTCGCTGACAGCGAGGGCGTCAGTTCGTATTCATCGCTTATATCGAAGGCGGTTTTTCAAGGCGGGAACGGGCTAGTTCGGGAGAAGCGGGCCTTGGATGTGGTCGAGGCTATATCTACCGGGTTCGAAAGGGCGAGCGAAGCTGATCCTCAGGACATTGAGCAGGCCGTGAGCATTGCTCAAGATGTGTTGGACACGCCGCGCACAAACTCGATTACGAGTTTCCTTCAAGCTATCTGGATCGCTTCAGGTGGGACGAGCGATAGCTTTCCCGTCCCGGTGGCAGCAACACCGAACCTGACCCAATCAGCGCTCTCATTCTTGCTTAACATGGAAGAGATTGAGGATGAAAAGTTTTGGTCGCGAATCGCTCCCAGTATTGATTTACCTGGCCTTATTGCAACCGGCTATGAGGGCGCGTCTGCAAACCTCCAACGGTTTATGTCGTCGGTGGCGAGTAGCCTGAGGGCCAAGAACTGTCGTGTTTCCGGACGGGACCAGGTTGTGGATATTGAGCTGGCAGACGGGTACCGTTGGCTGCTCGCAAATAGGAATTTGGGTTTCAAAGTTAATGAGGACGACTTCCTGTTCTTCTCTGGTGATCGGGTGGGATCTCTAACGGTTCCTGGAAAGCCTGCAGCGCTGTCGGTGGAGTCAGTCGTGCATCGGGCTACAGGTGCGGGAGTGCTTATTAGATCTCTGTCGGTGGCTGGTGCAAACGCACGTATTAATTACGAATCGTCTGAGAAGGAAGGGATAACGGATGCCGATCAACTAGAAGGCGTCACAAGCGACTTAGGGGAAGCGGCGTTCGTCACGTCAGCTGCTATTTCGGTTGGCGCCTCCGCCCGTTTGATTCACTGCAACATGGAAACTTCGACGGCGCATGGACAATCGAACTCGTTGTTCTACCTCAATGAGTTGGCACTCAATGCCTTGCCATTGATGGTTGAAATCGACACCGATTCTCTCGATGAAGTGACAAAGGTATTTACTGAACGGGATAAGGTTGAGGAGGAGCCTGAAGTCGATAAAGATATGGAACCCCGTCCCGTGGTTGAGTCAGAGTGAGCTCTAAGGTAGAGAAGGCCAGTCCGTCAAGGTGGATGTGGGACCTTACTGGCGGCTGGTCTGGATCGGTCATACTGGGAGGATGCCGAAGCGTTTTTTTGAACTCGAAAGTGACTCTGCCGATGAATCCTGGCGGCGGATTCGAAAGCTGAGGGCGACTCCTCCTAGCCCAATGCCCGCTGGGCGCCATGAGTTATTTACCAGCTCCCTCGAGCAAGCCCAGCAGCAGTTTGATGCAGCCGCTCATGTAGGTGTAGAGTCCCGCGCTCTCAATCTCTACTATGGAATTTCACAAGCCGGCCGAGCTATATCGGCGGCACTTACTCCAGATGGGCCCGGGAACTCGCCTGAAGTTAGCGGCCATGGGCTCAAGTTAGTTAATCTCAAGGGAGTTCAAGCGAGTACCTTCTGGGATATTAAAATTCGTGGGACGAGCGGTGCACAGAGTTCATACGGTCGGCTTGCGACCCTCTTAGATTCCGACACTCTTGCTTCGCCGATTAGCTTTGGCTCACTTTGGCACATGATTCCAGAGCTTTGTCTGGACTACCCGGTGGGGCGGTACCCCGAGCTTAGATGGACGCACAAGCCCTACACGAAAGTAGGGGGGGTGCTCGACCCTAACGCTTTCACGGTTCAGATCACTGCTGCCGAAGCACATAACGACGCCGAGATACTGCGCCGCATGTATCCCGATCTCGTTGGGGCTGAGCTCGTGCGTTTTGGCGGAGGCTCATACAATGAACGCGAGGATGGCACGAGGACGGATGAGGCGTTATTCACCTCCTGCGGACGCCTGCGATTACGGAGATTACGCAATGACGTTGTGCTAATGCCTGCCCATATAGATGGCGCGAGGAGCCTTGATCCGCTTCTTGCGTGGTGGGTACTTCTTTATGGCCTGTCAATGGTGACGCGGTATGAACCGGTGAGCTGGACACGAATTATCGACATAGATCGCTCTCCTATAGCGGTGCTACTCGAAGCAGCGCTTGAAAAGGCCCTCGAAGCCGTTCCAGCTCAGTTATACGCATCTCTCGTAAGCACACAGTAGAAGAAAGCCCTTGGGACTGACATCTCTTGGTTTAAGTCTGGTTGGTTCGACCTCGCCTTGACGCTGACCCGTTGTGCCTATGACGAACGGTGGTTCGTTCATCTGTTTCTGGGTATTGGACGTCGACGAATCACATCGAGTGGCAATGCAATTTCATTACCGATCGTCCCACGGTGTCGTCATGCTCTCATAGCCCGGCAACAGATTCGCTGCGATGGTCATCCAAGAGCCGCCATGACACGAGAGCAGCGGCCACGGCACCGCAAACATCCCGTCGCTCACAGCGGAAACCTCCCGGCGGGGCGGAACCGTACTTAAGGTGCGGCAGGCGAAGCGAACTTCTCAGCCCATGCAGCTATACCGGCGCCGGCACAGCTCGTACCTGAAATCCTGCAGGGATATGGTTTACGCCCGCGACTTTTGGCTCTAAACACCTCGCAGTCACAAATTGTGCGCGGCTTGTGCTCGCTGCAGTGGAAGCGTGCCGTGTGTCCGCCTGACTGGGAGGTTGTGGTCACCCTTGCGGCCGGCCGACACGCCAGCACGGCCGCTCACCGAGTACCGGAGCGTCTTCATGATTGAGGGCAACGATCCACCTCGTCTCTTCCTGAGCCTCGAGGTCTTTTCGCGTGGCGGCCCCAGTTCCGCTGCAATCTGCTTCTAGCCGTTTCCCTGTGGAGCTGGACCCTTCCGTCACCTGGCTGACTGTCCCGTAGCCACCAGGTACACGGTGCTGTTCCGGCCGAGCACCTCGGACACCAGGTAAGTGCTGACCTTTGCGGGGCACACGCCAAGAATCATCAGGTTGCATCTCATCACCTGCACCGTAGACAGTGCCTGCCCGAATGAAGTCACCAGATGTACGTATAGCCCTGCTCTCGAAGGGCCGGTCCCAGATTTGTCCGAACAACTTGCATTGTCTCGCTAACTCTGAATAATCCTGCTTGGGCAAGTGCGTGAACAGCGGTGGGGTCGGCTTCAGGTTGCTGCATTGGGGCTGGCATGCGAAGAGTAGTGACCCCGTCTTCGCTCGAATAAATACCCGCCGTCGGGGCCGTATGTTTAACGGACTGGGGGCGTCGGCGATGGAAGTCCATGCCCCGTCGCTCGTCTAAGGACTTGAAATCCGGGGATGACTGGAGGCCGATAACTGCGGTAAGCAGGTTTCCAAGCGGCCCTTTGCCAGCCGCTTTGATTTGGTTTTCAAAGATCCGGGACAGACTATTGAGAGTTCCCCATGCTTTTCGACCGTCATCACCCACCGGATACTTGTTTCCTGTGGGATCAATCTGCTGTGCTATGTCGGGATACAGAAGCAGGAACCGGAGCGTCAGATTTGCCAAAGAATGAGCTGCCCCGAGGGTGAAGTAGGCGGACATCTCCGCCATCGCTCTGATACGTAGTCTGTATATTAGTTCGTCTTGGGGCGCTTTACGTGCCTCAGCCATAAGCCGCCGCGAGTCGAGGTCCCCGGTGAGGGCCAGGCCTATCTGTTCTCCGATGGCTCCCATTAGCCCGTGAACCTCAAGGACACGATTTGGGTCTTTGGGTGCTAGTGGGGGATTTCGAGGGATTTCGTGCGGTACACCGTCAAGGGTGTAAGTTCGGCGAATTGGACTCGGCATCATGAGATTTGCAGCGTCAGCCGCGATGGAGCTCCTGTGCTGCCAATTTACGGATTCATCGGCTACGAGGTCATCCATTTCCGTTGGGGTATCTGGAGGTAGTTCCACTTGACCCGGTCGGAAGGACGTGAGCACTAGACCGGAAGTATGTTTGTCAGCCACATCGTGTAGCTTGCCACAGTCAACTGTGTGATGGGTGCCCTACCGGCACGCAGATACCAGTTGTACCCAGCCAGACGGCGGAAAGCATAGCTCGTTGCTCGGTAAGCGCGCACCGAGGAACGGGTCGTGATGAGACCTCAGGCTGTTGCTGGCGACGGAAACAGACAATGGCTCGCGATGCGAAAACGCTGGTGGTTGTGAGCTTTCACCTGCCCTAGCTGTTTTGGCTATGAGCCGATTGCTGTCCTCGGGCTGCCAGAAACGTGTGGCCGTAACTCTGTTCGAATTCCTAGTTCGGAACTAGGTCTGGCAACCGCATGGTTTCCTTGCTTCGTATCGCTTCGCCGATTGCGCTAAGTGCATTTGCAAAGAGCGTGAGTAGATCCCTAATCTGACTGCTGCCCTTCAGAAGCCGTTGAATGCCTCCATCTAATGGTCGAAGCCCTCTCTGTCTTCCAGCCGCCACGGTGGCGTGGGACTTCATATGAGGGGAGTTCACGAGGGGGACGAGGCTTTGTGTATGTTGTAGTTCCTTCCGGCTAGTTTTGCTTTTCGGGCGGAGACTTCAGTCCGCGATCAGGGCGGTGTGGCGTCCTTGGTAACGATCGTGTTCCTGCTCGACGGCCATAAAGTCCTCCGTGGCAATGAGGACTTCGGCTATAGCTTGCTGTTCTCTAGCCAGCGATGCCTGTCTGCGCTGCTCAGATATCTATGCCTATCCGCGATGCTCCGTTGCTCTGGTATTTGGCGCAGCAGTAGATCTCGCTGCTCGCTTAGTGCCTGGTCCGCATTTCGTTGCTACCCCTCCATCTGCTCACGGGCGATAGCGTGAGCTCGCGGAAGAAGCTGTCGTCCAACAAGCGCTTTCAGTCAGATGTCCTGGCTGCGGAACAGTTGCGGACTCTAAGGGTGGCGGTAGCGCGTTGGCGTGCAGAGCTGGGGACCGACGAGATGCAAAACGAACTCTTGCTCTGGACCAGACTCTTTGATCGGGCCTCGAATCTACTCAGGGCGCAGGTGAGGGGCGGCGAAGAGGGGAACGGCATCACCGTCGCAGCCGCTCTATCGGATGCCATGGCGGCAATTTCGGGCTGCCCTTTCCAGGCAAAGAGCCGATCGGCCAGCACGCGAGTTCTTGTACAAACACCTCTTGAACAGACGGGCGGAGATCGAAACTACTCTTGGATCGATCGATGGAGGAAGCTGACTTAGGATCATCCCTCCGCCTCCCGTTCGTGATCACCCCCGGCGTTGAACCGATTTGAACCGACTCGAGGTCGTCATTGTCCACGAGCGTAGGGGGATGCTCGTGGGAACGTGAAGCCAACCCGGACCCGCCCCACCCCTCTAGCCCCGCCCGATCCCGCCGCCTAGACTGACGGGGCCGTCTGAGCGCGCCGAACGGAGGAGCAGCATGCCCACGATCGCCGGGACCGTCGTCCACAACCTCGCCGCCAATGGGATCCAGCGGATCTGGGGAGTTCCCGGCGACTCCCTGAACGCGGTGACCGAGGCCATCCGCCGGGAGAAGGGCATCGAGTGGATGCTCACCCGGCATGAGGAGGAGGCCGCGTTCGCTGCCGCCGGGGAAGCGGCGCTCACGGGCGAGCTCGCGGTATGCGCAGGCAGCTGCGGCCCCGGCAACATGCACCTGATCAACGGGCTCTACGACGCGCACCGAAGCCGGGTCCCCGTGCTCGCGATCGCCTCGCACATCCCGAGCGACGAGATCGGCAGCCAGTACTTCCAGGAAACCCGGCCCACCGAACTGTTCCGAGACTGCACGGTCTTCTGCGAGATGGTGCTGAGCCCGGAGCAGATGCCGCGGCTGCTGGAGATCGCCATGCGCACGGCCATCGAGAAGCGGGGCGTCGCCGTGCTCGTGATGGCCGGCGACACCGCACTGGAAGACGCCGTCGACGAGCGCGTCTTCACCGTCCGCCGCACCGATCCCGTCACCGTGCCCTCCCCGGCGGAGCTGCAGGAGGCAGCCGCCACCCTGAACTTCTGCGGGAAGGTCACGATTCTGGCGGGCGCCGGCGTCGAGGGGGCACGCGAGGAGGTCCTCGCCCTCGCCGACGCACTTGGCGCACCGATCGTGCATGCCCTCCGCGGCAAGGAATTCATCGAACACGACAACCCGTTCGACGTCGGCATGACCGGGCTCCTGGGCTTCGCGTCCGGCTACCGGGCGATGGAGGACTGCGACGCGCTGCTGATGCTCGGCACCGACTTCCCGTACCAGCAGTTCTACCCGAAGCACGCGAAGATCCTGCAGGTCGACATCCGCGGCGAGCAGCTCGGCCGCCGCGTGCCGCTCACCCAGGGCCTGGTCGGCGGGGTGCGCGAGACGGCCGAGGCACTGCTGCCGCTGCTCGAACGCAAGTCCAACCGCGCCCACCTCGCGAAGTCGCTGGACCACTACCGCCGCACCCGCAAGCAGCTCGACGACCTGGAGAAGCAGGGCCCGGGCGCCATCCACCCGCAGCACCTGGCCCACTTGATCGACGAACTCGCCGCCGACGACGCGGTCTTCCTGCCCGACGTCGGCACCCCGGTCATCTGGGCGTCCCGGCACCTGCACATCAGTGAGCGACGGCGGTTGATCGGCTCCTTCTGGCACGGCACCATGGCCGCGGCGACCCCGCTCGGCCTGGGCGCGCAGGCGGTGGACCGGAACCGGCAGGTGGTAATCCTCGCTGGCGACGGCGGCCTGGCGATGATGCTCGGCGAGCTGCTGACGGCGGTGCAGCACAATCTGCCGATCAAGATCGTGGTGTTCGACAACGCCGCGCTCAGCTTCGTGGAGGTGGAGATGAAGGCGGCGGGCATCGTCAACTTCGGCACCGGGCTGCAGAACCCGGACTTCGGCAAGGTGGCGCAGGCGGTGGGGATGCACGGCGAAAGCGTCAGCCGGCCGGAGGACCTGGAGGGTGCCCTGCGCCGGGCGTTCGAATACGACGGCCCCGCACTGGTCTCCGTCGCGGTGGAGCGTCAGGAACTCTCCATCCCGCCGAAGATCGACGCGAAGCAGGCCACCGGCTTTGCGGTCTACGCGTTGCGCACGGTGATTGCCGGCAACGGCCGCGAACTCATCGACCTGGCAAAGGCCAACGCGCGCCAGCTGCTCTGACGTGAACGCTTCGGGCAGGGTCTCATTGCGGGCACGTAACGAGCGTAAGAATCCCAGCCGCCGGCTGCCCACGCTACTGGGCTAGCAGGAGCCGGTTAGACGGAGCTGAAGCACCCGACGATCAGCACGGCGCGGACGGTCACATGGTCAGGGTTCGGGCCGTAGTCCGCCTGCAGCTAGCGTGGCAGGAGAATGCATGAGACCCGTGGCGCTGTCGCGTTATCAATGAAGGGCCGGGGTGCACCTTGAACGCACCCCGGCCCTTCGTCGGTAGTTCTAGTGGAGAAGCATCACCAGCTCACCGTCGCTAGGAGGAGGGCTGCTCCTATGAGAGTGCAAACCAAGGAAGCCGCATAATATTTACGTCGTTGCGATGGTGTACCTCCCCTATGGGAGGGAAGAACTGCGAGCGATAGTGCCGCGAGGCACAAGAGTGCAGCAGGGATTAGATACCACCAGATCACGGCTGTGTCGCTCCTGTCACCTTGCCAATACCTTTACCCACGAGCCCTCCAGCAACGAATGCTCCCGTTCCCACAGCACAGGCGGCCCCTACGTCTCCAAGAGATGTTGACTCCCCACGGCGGGATAGCGCTATTGACATGATGATCCCCGAGAAATCCGAGACTGACGCGGAGGCTGATTGCTCCGGTGAGTGCACGGTAGGCCCGGGGAGTACGGCCTGTCTCTAGCGTATGGATACCTGTCTTTGTGAGGTAACTACGCGTCCCAGCAGCATTCGAGTTCCTGATGCGAACGCTAGGTGGACCGAGCCGCAGTGCGCGCGGAGTGATTGGTCGTAGACCATGGCTGGGGCCCACCTCGACTGCGCGCTTCGACCCTTCATCGATTTCAAACTAAGTGATCAGCGCAATGACTACCAGCAAGGCCGCAGCAGCCACGAGTGCGGTGAAGATAGTCCATTGCTTTCTGGTCAGCGAAGCGTTCTTGATCGTTCCGCCCCGAATGATCGGCACGTAGAGCGCGACCATGGCCCCGCCCAGCACAACAGCAGCAAGCAGCCCTAACCAGAGATCAGTTGTCATGCAGGAAATGTACCTGCGCTAGACGGCAATCATGACCCGGAACGCACCGCCGCCACCGCACGGTCGTAGAGCGCGTCCAGATCTTCCGAGCCGCCTCCATGAACCCACAGTTCGCCGGCCACGTCCAGGCAGGTAATCGCACTCGCGACAATGGCAGCGGGTGCCGGGTCTGACGCGTCGTCGTCGGCGAGCCCGAGACGCCGGCGGATGTTGGGCACCAGCAGCGACTGCCAGTGCAGGTGCTTCTCGATGCTGCGCGCCCGCAGCGACGGCGTGCCGTACATCATCTTCGCGATCTTCAACGTGACGCCGGGTTCGACGGCGAGAGCATCCACCGCGTGCAGCGCCTGCCGCAGTGCCTCCCACGGCTCCACCGTCAGGGGAACACTTTCCAGCGCGTCCCGCATCAGTTCGCCCTGGTGCGCCAGGCCGCCCAGCACAACGTCTTCCTTGGTGCCGAAATACCGAAAGAACGAGCGCCGCGAGATACCCGCCGTCGTCGCGATCTGATCGATCGTGGTCTGCTCGAAGCCCTGGTCCAGGAACAGCCGCATGGCGGTGCTCGTAATCTCGGCATACGCCGCCTGGCGCGATCGCTGCCACAGCGTCGATTCTTCGGTCACGGGTTCAGCGTACCTCAATGACTTATTGACACTCAGTGCCAGCAAGGCATACGGTCGCAGCAATGCGCCACCCACCCCGGGAACATTGGAGCTCCCCATGCCGGTACTGGACTTTCCGAACCACACCATCCTCATCACCGGAGCGTCATCAGGCATCGGTGCGGCCTTTGCCCGCGCATTGGCGGCCCGCGGAGCCAACCTCGTGCTGGTGGCCCGACGCCGGGACCGCCTCGACGCCCTCGCCGCTGAGCTGACGAAGGCTCACGGCGTAACCGTCACCGCGATCACCCAGGACCTGGGGTCGCCGTCGGCGGGCGCCGAGCTTTCGGCAGCGGTTGCCGCGGCGGGGCTGCAGGTCACGGGGGTCATCAACAACGCCGGCTTCGGCACGTTCGGGGACTTCGTCGAGGAGGATCCCGACCGGCTGGCGCAGGAAATCGCCGTCGACATCAGCGCGCCGGTCCAGATCAGTGCCGCGTTCCTGCCCGGCATGGTGAAGGCTGGCAGCGGTTTCCTGATCAACGTCGCCAGCATGGCCGCGTACACGCCCACCCCGCGGATGGCCGTCTACGGAGCAGCCAAAGCCTTCGTGCTGAGCTTCACCGAGTCCCTGTGGGCCGAGACCCGCGGTACGGGCGTCAGCGTGTTCGCCCTCTCACCCGGCGCTACCAGCACGGAGTTCAACGCCGTCGTCGGCACCGACGACGCCACCGCGGGTGCCCGGATGCGCACGCCCGACGACGTCATCGCCACTGCCCTCGCTCACCTGGCCCGGCGCAACCCGGGCCCGAGCGTGATCGACGGCCCTCTGAACCGGGTCAGCGCGGCCGCCGCCCGGATGGTGAGCCGCCGCGCCACCGCTGCGGTGATGCATCGCGTGACCGATCCCGCCCGCCGCAAGCGCACTGACGACCAGGAAGCAGGCGTCCGCCCCTGAGCGCGAGATGAGCCAGTCGACATTAACGGGCAGCCGGAGGTCAGTCGGCCTGCCGCCGCAGGAGTGCCTGCCGGTTTGAAGCGATGACCTCGTCCGACAATTTGGGATCGGCTGCTGCCACGGCGCGGGAGATGACGAGGGCTCCCACCATCTGGCTGAATAATGCGATGGCCGCTTCCCGGGCGTGCTCGGGCTCCAGCGCATCCCCGGACTGCTCCGCAGCGGACAGGAGCAGATCCGTAATGGCGCTGAGGTAGCCGTCCAGGCCGCGGCCGTACTCCCTTTGCGCCTTTTCGCCGTGCCGGGCCGCGTCCAAGACCAGGGCGGCGGATGCGCAGCCAGCTTCGGGGTGGTCGCGGTGGAAGGTCGTCAGATAACTGTTGACGATGGCGTTCAGGGCCGCCGCGGGGGAGTCCTCGTTCTCTGACACCATGCGGTCGACTTCGCCCAGCGAGTCGGTGAAACCCTGATGCAGGACTTCAAGGGCGAGGTCCTCTTTTGACGCGAAGTGGTTATAGAAACCGCCGTGGGTCATGCCGGCCGAACTCATCAGCTCGTCAATGCCGACTGCGTCGATGCCGCGCGCCCGGAAGCGCTCGCCGGCAGCCGTGACGATCTTCCCGCGGTTCCGGTCCTTCTGTTCCTGCGAGATGCGTGGCATAACGCGTTCCTTCCCGCCGGATCTCTCCGGGACTGCCAGATGGAGCACCCGGCCTTTGACATTTATTGATGACGTATGACATCTTTCCACAGATGACGTTCGTCATCAATAGCCTCGTACCTGTCCGCACTGCGCAAGCAGGACTGACCGGATCACCCCGGTGGAATCACCAGCAGGAACCAGTCAGAACAATCGAAATGGAAACACCATGAGCAAAATCCTCGTCACGGGCGCCACGGGAAACACCGGCCGAAAGACCCTGCTAAAACTGTTGGATCGCCGTCCGGCCAGCGAACTCGTCGGGTTGGTCCGGGACCAGGCCCGGGCCGCGGACCTCGCGGCGCAGGGCATCGAGATCCGCCAGGGCGACTACTTCGACTCCGCGGCGCTGGTCCGTGCGTTCACCGGCGTCGAAAAGGTGCTGCTTGTGCCCTCCCCGGCGTTTACCGACCGCAGCACCCAGCACTACAACGTCATCACCGCCGCGAAGGAGGCCGGGGTCCGGCACATCCTCTACACGCCGATGATCCGGCCCGAGGGCTCCGACAGCTCGATCCCGGAAGTCACTGCTCCCGACCTGTTCACCCTGCAGGTGCTCCGGGAATCCGGCCTGGATTACACGATCGCGGCCCACCCGCCGTTCACCGAGAGCCTGCCGAACTATATCGGCGCCAGCGCGGTCGAGTCCGGCGTCACGGTTCCTGCCGGCACCGGCAAAGTCGGGGCAGCCACCTATGACGACCTCGCTGAAGCGCAGGCGGTTCTCCTCACCGAGCCCGGGCACGAGAACCGGAGCTACGCACTTCACGGCACCCCCGCGGTCTCCTTCGCCGACATCGCCGCGATCCTGTCGGACCTGCACGGGACCGAGGTCGCCTATTCGACCGTCACGGAAGAGCAGTACGTCGCGCAGATGCTCGCCGCCGGCCTGCCGGAAGCCGTGGCGGACTTCCTGCTCGCCTGGGTGCGCGGGATCAACTCGGGCGAATGGGACCACCCGAGCGGTGATCTGGACAAACTTTTGGGGCGCAGGCCGACGTCGGTGCGCGACTACCTCCGCGATCACTACCCCGCCCCGCAGCAGCGCTGAGCGAACGCTGTTAAGGAGCGTCCGACGTCGGCCGCCGGTACCAGCCCGAACGCACCGCTGCGGGCGCACCGTCGGAGGTGACCGCCTAGGGTGGGTGCAGGCCGCGCGTACGTGGGGCGCACAAACAAGGGGGTTGCGATGCTGGCATGGACCGCGGACGAGGGAGCAAATCCGGTCATTCCCACTCATTGGGAGTTCACCGTGATCGGAGTGGGGGTGCTCGCCTTGGTCCTCTTTGTGCTGGTTCTCATCGACATTGCACGCTCGCGCCGCGTCACCGGCCCGGCCCGCGCGGTATGGGTGCTTGTGGTGCTGGTTTTCCCGGTGGTCGGTTCGCTTCTGTGGCTCCTTGTTGGCCGCCGCAATAACGCGTCTATCCGTCCTCACGGACAGTGAATCGAGCGGCGCAAAGGTGCCGGACTCACCATGCGCCGGAGGAAGTGCCCCCTGTCGGCATGGTGTCCGCGCGGTTTTCCGCATGGCGGATCACCAGGGACGCTGTCACCAGTGCGATGGAGAGCAGCACGCAGGACGCCAGCACCGTCAGGTAGGCCAGCGACACCAGCACGGCCACAGGCGCCGATTCCCACATTTCGGGGAGCTGAAGGAAGTTGCTGCTGTCGCCGAGGCCGAAGTTCCGGTTGATGAACGGACCCAGCACAAGCAGGGTGATGGCAGCCAGACCCAACCGCATGCCGAATCTCATCGCTGAACTGGCCAATGCCGGACCGGACATATCGTTCCTCTCCAAATGACGTTGGCCGCATATAACCCAGGTGCCTGGGCCTGAGTATGGGTGCAGTTTGCAGGAGGATCAATACGTGGCCGCCCGGCCCGATCTGCCCGGAGCGGTCTGGTGTGGCATCTCGCCAATCCGGTTCCCGACGTCGTCGTACCCGTCTCGCCGTGGGCCCCGTTCGGCGGACCCACCCTCTAGAGTGTTCGGATGACTCTTGAACTGCGTATGATGCCGGCCGAAAGACTCCCCGCCTGGCTCGAGGAAACCCGCCGGAACTACGAGCAATCGCGCATTGAGTCAGGTGAAGCCGCGGAAGTAGCGGCGCACAAAGCGCGGGTGTCGATGGCGGCGTCTTTCCCGGACGGAAAGATCGCGCCCGGCCACCTCGTGTACGACGTCGTCGCTCACGAAAACAACGGAAAGTCCACGATCGTCGGGTACCTCTGGATCTCCCAAACAGAAGACAGGGCAGACGCGTGGTGGGTTTCGGATATCGAGATTCATGAGGGCCACCGGGGCAAGGGCTACGGCCGTGCCGCAATGCAACTGGCGGAGACGGCCGCTGCCGAACAGGGCGCTGCGACGCTTGGCCTGAATGTGTTTGGCTACAACACTGTGGCCCGTCACCTGTACGAGTCCCTTGGCTACGAGACCGTTTCCGCGCAAATGCGAAAGCCGGTGGGGCGGTGAAAAACCGAAAACCGCGGCGCCCGGACGTGACGACTCTGGAGCTGATCGGCGGTCCCGAGCGGGTCGAGGTAAGCCTGTACAACTACGACGCCGGGTGGCCGGACCTGTATCTGGCGCACCGCCGCCGGATCGAGGCCGCCCTGGCGCCGGCCAGCGCGCAGATCGAGCACATCGGCTCGACGTCGGTTCCCGGCTTGGCCGCAAAGCCGATCATCGACATTGTGGTTGCCGTAGCGGACATCACCGCCGAAGAGGACTACCTCGATCCGCTCCTCGCCGCCGGATATGAACTGCGGGTGCGTGAACCGGGACATCGCCTGGTGCGCACACCGGCCCGTGACGTGCACGTGCACCTGTACGGGCAAGGCGATCCTGCTGTGGAGGAATACCTCCTCCTGCGCGACCACCTGCGGGCAAACGCGGAGGACCGTGCCCTGTACGAGGCCACCAAGAGAGCACTGCTCAGCGGCCAGTGGGACGACATGAATGACTACGCCGACGCGAAAACCGACGTCATCCTGGCGATCAAGGCACGGGCACGGGCAGCCCGGCGGGCCTAGGCGAAGCTAGAACAACGGCCAGGGAACCGCCGGCATGTTCCCGCTCGGAGCCGGAAACTCACCGGCCGCGCGCAGCCGGGCGCAACGGGCGGCAAACGCCGCAATCTCCTCAGCGGTCAGCAGGCCCGCCAGCTGCGAGCCCAGCTCACCCTGCAATCCCTCCAGCACCCGGTCAATGCCCTCGAGTTCCTCGGCGCTCAGCTCCTCGCCGATCCAGCCCCACAGTACGGTGCGCAGCTTGTGTTCCTCGTGGAACGTCAGGCCGTGGTCGACGCCGTACCGGTGCCCGCCGGGCATGGCCAGGACGTGGTCGCCCTTGCGGTCGGCGTTGTTGACCAGGATGTCGAACACCGCCATCCGCCGCAGCGCCGCAGTGTCCTCGTGGATGAGCGAGACGATCCGCCCGGCGTCGTCGGAGCCCTGCAGCACCTCTTTCCAGCCGCTGTCCGGCAGGTCATCGGCGGGCACCAGGTCTACCGGGGCCTGCGCCGGGTCGGTCTCCTGCCAGAGCTGGACCATGCCCTCACCGAACTGTCCGTCCCGTAGCCAGGTGCGCGGCACAATGTTCCAGCCGAGGACCTCCGAGACGAGGTAGGCGGCGACTTCGCGGTGGGCGAGGCAGCCGTCGGGAAAGTCCCAGAGCGGCTGCTCGCCGGTAATCGGTTTGTAGACCACCGCGGCATCGCCGATGCTGCCCAGGAAGGTGGCGTTCGACGCCGTCGTGAGGCGGCCGGTGAGCGTCAGCTCGTCGGTGACCAGGTCCGGGACCGGCATCAGGACTCGGGGAAGGTGCAGGTGTGCCCGTCAGGGTCGATCGGCTGCCCGCAGATTACGCAGATCGGCCGGCCGGCGCCCACCACCTCGCGGGTGCGCTTGGCGAAGGCGCGGGCGGTGCCCACCGGCATCCGCACGCGCAGCAGCTCGGAAGGATCGGCGTCTTCGTCGTCCTCGAGGAAGCCGTCGTCGTCCTCGTCCACGTCCTCAAGCGGGTAGGCCTCGATGACGACCTGCGCCGTCGTCGGATCCCAGCCCAGGCTCATCACGCCGGCGCGGAACTGTTCCTCCACCGCCTCGAGATCATCATTGTCCACCAGCTCGAGGGGCGTGCTGGCGGGGACGTGGAAGGGGTTGCCCCCGGCGGACATCAGCTGGTCGAGGATCTCGTCGATCTTCTCGGCAAGCTGGGCCGACTGCAGCTTCTCCAGGGCGATACTGACAATCTGCTTCCCGGTGCGCACCTGCAGGTAGAACGTGCGCTGGCCCGGGACGCCGACGGTGC
Source organism: Arthrobacter sp. Y3224198 (assembly GCF_059090025.1). Lineage (NCBI taxonomy): Bacteria > Bacillati > Actinomycetota > Actinomycetes > Micrococcales > Micrococcaceae > Arthrobacter > Arthrobacter sp. Y3224198. The sequence goes on along the minus strand of NZ_JBNHFG010000002.1, from coordinate 219,331 downwards.
CGACGACAACGCGGTCCGGCCAGTCGAACTCATGAACGGTTGTAGGCATGGAACTACTCTAGGCTCCTTGGGCCGGAGGCGCCGTATGTCCTGCGCCACCGCCCACCGGCGCATCCTCGGCCGGAGCGTGCGCCGCCAGCCAGGACAAGTCCCCGCCGTCGGTGTTGGAGGCCAGGACGGTGGGCCGCCCGGTGCCGTAGTGCACGATCGATACGGATGCCGGACCCACGTGGAGGCGCTGGAACATATCCAGGTGCATGCCCAGCGCGTCGGCGAGGACCGACTTGATGATGTCGCCGTGGCTCACCGCCGCCCACACCGCTCCCGGCCCGTGCTCGGCCTCGAACGCGGTGTCGTGCCGCCGGATCGCGGCTACCGAGCGGGCCTGCATCGCGGCCATGGACTCGCCGCCGGGGAAGGTGACGGCGGAGGGCTGGGACTGCACCGTCTTCCAGAGTTCCTCCTTCGCCAGCTCCTCCAGCGTACGGTTCTGCCAGGCGCCGTAGTCGCACTCGGTCAAACCGTCCTCGACCGGGGTGTGCGGGGTGCCGGCCTGGCGGTCCAGGATGAACTGCGCGGTCTGCTGGCAGCGCTCCAGCGGGCTGGACACCACGCCCACCAGGGGGACGACGGCAAGCCGGTCTCCGGTGGCGGCCGCCTGGTCGCGGCCCACAGAGTCAAGTTCGACGCCGGGGGTGTGGCCGGCCAGCAGCCCGGAGGCGTTGGCGGTGGTGCGGCCGTGCCGCACGAGGATTACTGTTGCCATCCCCCCAGCCTAGTCATGCGGGCGGGGGAGGGGTGCAGGATCGCTGGTGGGCGAGCTAGCAGCTGCTGCTTGGAGGGGTGACCTGCACGACCCGGTACACCGTACTTCGGGCAACCTTGAAGATCTCGGCGATCTCCGCCGTCGTGTGCTGTCCTGCCTTATATAGGGAGACGAGGTGGGCTTCCTGGAGCTTGGACAGTTTGGGCTGCTTGCCGCGGACCCTGCCCTTGGCCTTGGCGACCTGCATGCCCTCGCGGGCCCGGGCCCGAATGTGGTCCGAATCGAATTCGGCAACCATGGCCGTGACGTTGAAGCGCAACCGGCCCACCGGGTCCGAGGGATCGTGGATGGATCCGCCGATGCTAGAGCTTCACGTTTTCCTTGGGGAGTTCTTCGATGATGTCGCGGGCGTCGGGCAGAGAGCGGGTGAGACGATCGAGTTTGGTGAGAACCAGCGTGTCGCCGTCGCGGACAACGGCCAGTGCCTGGCGCAGGTCGGGCCGGTCCCCCGGTTTGTGCCGCTGAGCCCGTGGTCGGTGTAGATGTGATCCTGCGGTACACCGAGGGTGGATTGCTGGTTCTGCTGGGCAGTGAGGTCCTGTTCGTTAGACGAGACAAGGGCGTAGCCGATCATTAGGGCGTTCATAGGCCGAACTGTGGCGCTTAGCCAACCTTCATAGGGCATTTTGGCGGACCGGGTATACGCGAATTTACCGGATCAGGCCCGCGGCGGCTCGTCCGTGGCAGCACTCGGTATCAGGGACCGCGAAGGGGGACCGGCTCACGGGACGCGCGGCGCCTCTACAGCTTGAGGCAGCCATCGCAGGGGGTTTGTCAGTCCTTCGTGTGAGACTGTGAATCGTGATTGAGCGAGCAGTGAATTTTGAGCGCCCCCGCGGGATGCGCTGCGGCACTTGTCAGTATGAGTGGCAAACGGACGACGAGTGGTTGGACCGCTTTCACCAAGCAAAGGAAGCCTGTCCGGAATGTCGCACCGACTGCCAGGTTGAGGATCGGCCCGACTTCTGGGTCGTGCAAGACGACTCCTCGCATGATGACTCAAAAGTGCGTGACGTCTATTGGTACCACTCGTCAACGCACGCAAACTGGCCGGACCGCACCTTCGACCCTACGGCTCGTCTGACGGATGAGACCAAGCAGAGATTCCAAAACATCGGCACCGATGGGCTAGCACTGGAGCGCTGGGCTCGAGGTCAGAAGACCAAGGCACTGCACCTCGGAACGTACGAGGCGGCAATCGAGAACATGCTTAGGCGGATGAAAGATCAAGACAGCGCCGACGAGCAGTTTTACCTGTATCGGGTGCGCCTCAGCCCCAACGCTGCCATTGAACCCGGCGTGCACAAGGAACCCACGGACTGGGTCGGCGACGTGCAGTTAGCCAACGTATGCGCCCCTGACGTCAACACGTTCCGCTACGTAAACACCCACGAGGACCCGTCAAGCGTTTCTCTCGCGGTCACACCAGATGCGATCCAGGCCGTAAAGGGTATCCCCATTCCCTTGGCAGTCGATCGAGCACATCCGTGGGTAAGTGCCGCAGCGGCGAGATTGCTAAAGGCGGCGTCCCTGCCGGCCCCTGAGCCGAAAACCAAGTTTGAACGCATGCAGCGGCACAGGCCCTCAGCGCTTTCTATTGAGGCGTCCAAACTGGAAGATGAAGTCGCTGACGGGCTGCCGTTCGGGCTTCGCGACAGGTTCCATCGGTACTTTGATGAAAAGGACCTGGCTGCAGAGCCAGCTGCATTCCCGTCGAAGTTGATGGGTCTGGCTGCACTCGTCAACGATCCACTCCGGGTTCTCGGAATGCTTGATACCGTACCGTGGCGAGAAGCCTGACTGTGGTTTGACCTAATGCCCCACGAGCCGGGCACTCAGGACTCGATCATCTTGCGTCGAAGACAGACAACGAAACCTCAGCCGCCGAACATACTGCTTCTAGCACCAAGTCGACTCCCCTCTCGATGCCCGGTAAGGGATCCATTCCCGGCCACTACCGCCACCGTTCGTCAGTCGCCCCTAACGATGCGTGCTGGCAGCCGCCAAAGGGGCGGTTCAGGAAATAGCCGAACGTGGGAGCTGCTGCTTTAGCGGACTAGTCCTGCTTTGGTCAGGGAGTTCAGCAACTGGGTTTCTTTCGTATTTGTCAGTCCCGACCGGGGAGTCTCGTCAGAGCCCAGGGGCGGTTCTTCAAGCAGAATGTCGCTAAGCGTGTCCTGTAGCGGACGCAGTTCAAGTCCGGCGTCGATTGCCCGCTTGTTTGATCTCGCATTCATGCCATGCCACTCGGGATCGACGAGCCAGAAGGGCAACGACCCTTCGCCTGACCATTCATTCACGCCTTGTTGCATGAGCCATTGTTCCGGGGCTGCGACGACCGGCCCTTGGTGCCCGGCAACAGAACGGGTGATTTTCGTGTGTTCGTGGAACGGCAGAGGAGTGCCGACGGCGTTAAAGATGCCGCTGGTGCGATTTACTGCCAAACGTACCAGCCATGCGGCAAGGTCGCGGACGTCGATCATCGCCGTGGGCAGCTCCGGTGTGTCCGGTACGAGGACGGCGCCGGGCTCGTTCGAAGGGCTGGCGAATCTGCGGACCCAGTAGGTTGTGCGCCCTGTCGGATCGCCGGGACCACCAATCAGTCCCACCCGGGCAATTACACTACGGTTCGAGCCAAATGCTGCTAGCACTTCATTCTCGCAAGCCACTTTGGCGGGCCCATAGTCATCAGGTGTGGCTATCCTGTCGGCTTGGAGGGGAGGCAAGCGGAGGGAATCTTCGTCCGCGCCTACCTCCTTTTGGGATGCGTAGACATTTCCCGTAGACACGAAAATGTATCGGTCAGCGGCCTTCTCAAGATCCCGGACAGACCGTCGCACAAATACTGGCTGGCGGGCCACATCGATTACCGCCTGCCACCGACCCTTGGCTAGTTCCTGCAGGGCATGGTCGTCTTCACGATCCGCACGAACGAGACGGACGCCTGGCGGTACGCTATCCCCGCGAGCCACACACGTAACCTCGTGGCCCATGGCCAGCGCGACCTTTGCGACGGTGAAACCGAGCCAGGCTGTTCCACCCAGTACAAGAATTCTCATGGGACGACAATCACAGTTCTGAAACAGGAAAGCATTCGTTTATGCCGTCGGCACAACGAAAACGACGTTTCAAATGCGATCCACTGGTTAGGGGTCGCCACCACCCGAACGTCGTCTTCGTAGATATGTTGATCGCCGTACCGAACCCTGACCATTTCGCTTTAATCCGGGAAACGAGGTTCCTCCCCCCCCCAGATCTCGCACTGAGCCCTGTTCGCAGCGGCCATACCGGGCCGGCTGGCGCTAATCGAACCTCGCGCTATGCGTACTCCTATAGACGACCCTGTCGCGGACGATCGTCCCCGCATAGTGACCGCTCGGATCATAGACCCTTGCCCAGGTAGATGCCCGAGCGGGAGTAAAGCCGATCTCCCTGCAATCGTAGGGGCCGGCCATTCTTCGTGTAGAGGTAGCTCATGCTCCCAATTCAGCCATGCCGGTCTGACAAAAAGCATTCGCGGCTCGCTGCGTCAGTTCCAAGGTGGAAAGAACCGTCTGAACTACCTGTCACGCGAGCCGGTGACGGGTCCGGTCAACGATCCCTTGCGGGACAGTCCGATCTCGAAAGTTGATGACGTGGCGCTCCTATCACCGGCGGGTCGGTTCGTCGTATGCGTGTCTTGGGCAGATCATGGGCCAATGACTTCTCTCCACGGAATCGATGTCGCCGCTGAGTTGCGGCAGGTCCACGCCCATTGAACCCCACGGGTCATTGGGCGCGTGAACGATCAGTACGTGAAGGTCGCGAAGCTGCTCGGTGAGCTGGTCTGGCACGCCCACGACGCCGAGGACGAGATGTTCCTCGTCGTCTCCGGCCGGCTACGCATCCAGCTGCCCGATAATGAGGAGGTTGTGCTCACGCCGGGCCAGTTCTACGTCGTTCCCCGCGGGGTGCAGCACAACCCGATCGCGGACGAGGAGGTCGAGATCGTTCTGATCGAAACCGTCACTACCGCGCACACCGGCGACGTCGTCGTGGAGGGCACCGTTCCGGTCGAGAGGCAGGTCGGCGGGTTCCGCTGATCTGCACCTGACCCTAGGGCACCGCAGTGGACGCCAGTGGCTGGTGCCTGCGAAAAACCGTTCGCTTCGAACAAAGGCCCCATTCCGCTGCTCATCGACAGCGGAATGGGGCCTTTTGGGTTCTTGGACGGTCGGAACCTAGGGCTGGTTGTAGCGTGTTCGCACGAAGAACAAACCAACAAGGGAAATCACGGCGATAGCCATGTAGTAGAAGCCGGGTGCGCTCAGCGATCCGGTGATATCCAACAGCCAGGTCAGCACCAACGGCGCAATACCACCCAGCAGCGTCACACCGACGTTATAGGTGACTGCCAGCCCGGTTCCCCGAATTGCTGCCGGGAACAGCGAGGAGAGCAAGGCAGGAAGCGGCCCGAAGTAGAACGCCATAATCACCCCAAGCAGGCCGATGACGCCCACAAGTGTTGGGACCGATGGGTTGGTGACCATGAGCTGGAACAGCGGCCACGCCAGAAGCAGCGCACCGATTGCCGCATAGGTCATCACCTTCGCGGGACCCACACGGTCCGCCAGGTGACCAACAAACGGCACGCCCGCGAGGGTCACCAGGCCGGCCACCACGCCGCCGAGGAATGCCGCGGTTGCCGGGATTCCCAGGTTTGTCACGGCAAACGTCGGCATGTAGAGGATCATGTAAACGGAGATCGTGGCAACACCAACGCAAGCCGAAGCGGCAAGCAGGCGCCCGTAGTGGTTCACGATCAGCGTCTTGACCGGCGAGGATTCCTTTTCACTTTGGATGAACTCTTCGGTTTCCGAGAGCCTGGCGCGGATGTAGAGGCCCACCGGACCAATCAGGAGGCCGACGAAGAACGGCACCCGCCAGCCCCAGCTGTTCAGTGCCTCTTCGGAAAGCCCTTCGGTCAGGGCGAAGCCAAAGGCTGAGGCCAGCAGCATCGATGCGCCCTGGCTTGCCACCTGCCAGGAGGAATAAAACGCTTTCTTATGCGGCGCAGTCTCAATCAGGAATGCGGTTGCCGTGCCGAATTCTCCGCCTGCAGAGAAGCCCTGGATCAGGCGTGAGAGCAGGATGATGACCCCGCCCCACATGCCGACCATGGCATAGGTGGGCGCCACCGCCATAATCAGCGTGCCGACCATCATCAACAGCAGGGTCAGGGACAGTGCGCTCTTGCGTCCCTTGCGGTCCGCGTAACTACCCAGCACCAGGCCGCCCAGGGGGCGGACGAGGTAGGAAATCGCAAAAGTGGCAAAGGTGAGGATCAGCGCGAACACCGGATCTGAGTCCGGGTAGAAGTTCTTGGCAATGACGGTTGCGAAGGTTGCGTAGACGATGATGTCGAACCACTCGAGCGCGGCACCAATCGAGCTGCTGATCACCGCCTTCTTGGCATCCCGAAATTGTGTTGCGGTTATGGTTGGTGGTGCGCTCATAAGGTGCTCCTGGTGGGCATAAGGGTGGGCAGACTAGGCAGTGAGTGCTTCCACAAGGTTGTCGATGAAGGATTCGCACGCGGCGATCTGTTCCAGCGCGATGAACTCATCAGGTGCATGCGCCTGGGCAATGTCGCCGGGGCCGCAGACAACCGTGGGAATGCCCGCGTTGGAGAACAGCCCCGCCTCGGTTCCGTAGGTCGCTTTGTCCGGGCTGATCGTTCCACCGAGTTCGGACGCGAAGGAGACTATTGAGGCGTCGGCAGGAGTATCGAGTCCCGGAGTCTGGGCGAGCACGGTAAAGTCGACCCGCGCTTCCGGGTTCTGGTCCTTCATGAGCGCCTCAATGCGCAGTGCTTCGGCACGGAACTCTTCGATGAGTTTCACCGGATCATCAGCAGCGATGGAGCGGAATTCAAAATGAAGTGTGCATGCTGCGGGGATGGTGTTTACCGCAATGCCGCCCTGGATCTGGTTCACCGTGGTGGTGGTGTAGGGGACGATGAAGGCTTCATCGGAGGCGCCGGCGTCGGGGAATTCCTTGGCTTTGCCATCCACATATGCCGCAAAGTCGGCGGCCGCGGCAATCGCATTGACGCCCTGAGTGGTCAGGGAGGAATGCGCTGCCACACCGTGAAAATCCACCCGGATAACATTGACGGACTTGTGTCCCCGCATCACGCGCATGGAGGTCGGTTCCCCGACGATGGCGCCGCGCGGCTTCAGACCGTCCGCGGTGATGGCCGTTACCAGGTCAACCGCTCCGATGCAGCCGACTTCTTCATCGTAGGAGAAGGCCAGATGGATGGGTTCGCTGAGTCGAGCTGCGACCATTGAGTCGAGTCTGGTCATCACCACGCCGATAAAGGATTTCATGTCAGAGCTGCCCCGGGCATAAAGCTTGCCGTCCCGTATCTGAGGGGTGAACGGATCGGAACTCCAATCCTGTCCGTCGATAGGAACAACGTCGGTATGCCCGGAAAGCACAATGCCGCCGGTCCGCGTGCCGTCGCCCGCAGGAATCGTGGCGAGCAAATTTGCCTTCTGCCCGGTTGCGTCATGGATCCGCTTTGATTCGATGCCCAGGGCATTCAGGCGTTCACTCACGTAGTCGATCAGCGGAAGGTTGCTGTCGCGGCTGACCGTCTCAAACCTAATCAGTTTGGTAATTTCCTCAACCGTTGCATCGCTCGGTGTGGGTGACATGTTTACTCCTGGTATTCATCGAGACAACCCCGTCCGCATTTTCAGCGGAAGGTTAGTCGGCAGTCTGTCACCAGGGGTCATCCTTGTCACACCGGTTTGGGCGCTTCCGTAATACTTCCTTTGAGCGGCAGGCACGTCGCTCAGATTTCCAGCGTCAACGGGGGGATAGATGAAAAGGTTCTATGTTGCGTCGGGTTTCAGCAATATCCCCAACGTGCGGTATGTCGTGCAGGCGTTGGAAGCCAAGGGCTACGTCAACACATACGACTGGACGCAGAACGCATCCGGGAGGGATGGAGGCTCGGTCACGCCCGCTTCGCTGCGTGCCATCGGGCAGCAGGAAAAAGAGGCCGTACTAAGTGCCGACGTCGTGGTGATCCTGCTGCCGGGTGGGAAGGGCACGCACGTTGAGCTTGGAATGGCGATCGCTCAAGGCAAACGGACAATCCTGCATTCACCGGATGACGCCATCAGCAACGCCGAGACCACCAGCACGTTCTACCACCTGCCGGAGGTGGAGAAGTATCGTGGGCCTCTGGACAACCTCGTCGATATGATCGTCGGTCCTTGGGGACGGAACCACAGTGCACGCTAGCGGCATGGTGCCTGAGAAAAAACCGTTCGCTTCTGCCAAGCTATGCGGGTGATCGCTTTCCTCTCTGCGCCGACCGGCCTTGGACTGCGGCCTCCAGTGCCCGGCAGTGTTCCCGGCACCAGCAAAGCACCAGAGGCGCTCAGGGAGGCCGGACTGGCTGCCCGCCTGATGGAGAACAACGCCAGGGACGCCGGCGTCATCATCCCCGGTCGATACGTAGACGACGACGCCACGCGTCCAGCCGGCCGCGTCCGGAACGAGAAGGCGATGGTTGACCACGCTCGCCGGCTGGCTGAGCGGCTGGACCAGATTCTCAAAGCAGGAGACGCGCCTCTGGTCATCGGAGGGGATTGCAGCATTCTTCTGGGAGTCGGGCTGGCTCTGGCCAAGCGCGGAGGCCACTCCGGCCTGGTGCATGTCGACGGGCACACCGACTTCCGCCACCCAGGCAACAGTGATGAATGTGCAAGTGTCGCCGGTGAGGATCTCGCAGCAGCTGTAGGGATGCATTGGCCGGCCATATCGAACATCGACGGCAAAGGCCCATACTTCGCTGCGAGCCGCGCCGCCCACATCGGTCACAGAGAGAACGATGAAGCAGCATCCGAGGTTCGCCGCATTTTGGGGCTGGCCATCTCGGCCAGCGAGGCAATGACGGCTAGTCCGGCGGACATCGCGGAGAGGGTTCACGCGACCACAGGCACTGACTATTGGCTGCAGGTCGACGTCGACGTCCTGGATCCAAGCGTCATGCCAGCCGTCGACAGTCCCGACCCCGGTGGGCTCGGCGTTGACGAGCTAGTAAAACTCCTTGAACAACTCGCGCCCCGCGCGATCGGTGCATCCGTGACGGTCTTCGACCCAGACCTCGACCCTGAGGGAGATTACGCGCTACTCGTCTCCAACATCATCGTCGCAGGCCTCAGCAGTCTCGGGCACGGAGTGGCGCATTGATCGGCAGGTGTTCATCAGGACACGATGACGCGATGAGCAGCGAAGGGGAGTGGTGGGACATCTTGGACGGCGAGGGAACGCCGACCGGAGAGATCTTTCGCAGGGGTGCTGAAGGATGGCCGTCCGGATGCTTTCATCTGGTTGTCGCGGTCTGTGTACAGCGTGAGGACGGGGCAGTCCTGCTTACCCAGCGGGCAGCCAATAAGGAGTTTCCATTCACTTGGGAGTTCCCGGGCGGCAGTGCTCTGGCTGGTGAATCGAGCGTGGATGCAGCGGGCCGGGAACTGCGGGAGGAATCGGGCATAAATGTGGAGCCGTCCGCACTCACACCAATTGGACGGTTCGCCGAGACCGCAGCTCTCCTGGACTTCTACGTCGTGCGTGTGAGGTCGAATGTGCGGCTAACATTGCAGCGCAGTGAAGTCATCGCGGCCGAGTGGGTGACACAGGAGGTGGTGGAACGGCGGCTGGCTCTGGGCGTAATGGCAGATCCCTGGAGTGCCCGGCTGGACACCCTTTGGCCTTCGATCAGGCATGCGCTGCGCAGGTCGTCCTGAGTGATCCCTTACGAAACGAGCGCTTTCCCCGAAGATTGCTGGTGATGCCAAACCGCCAGCGTCGAATCGGCGATATTGCACTGAGCATTCCCGTTTCGTTCACAACAGGGATGCCTGACGGGTGTCGAGCTCATCGGGCCGGCAAATGCGGGGATTCGACCCGATAAGCCTACGCGCGCCTACTGTGGCTCAGATTCTGGTCTACTCTTTTTCGCGCGAAAACCGTAGAGTGCGGAGGCATGGGGATTCAGTCGCGGAGCGGACGCGTCGTTGTTTTATGCCTTCTGCAATTCCTGGATGTGATGGGGGCGACGATGGTTCTGACGCTCCTGCCCACTATGTTGGTGGAAGTTGACGCGGGACCGGCAGGAGCCACCTTTCTATCGACCGGTTATGCCGTGGCGTTCGGGGGCTGCCTCATCCTCGGGGCCCGTTTCGCCGACAAGTTCGGTCACGTACGCATGATTACCGTATCCAGTCTGGTGTTCGCCGGCGCCGGCCTCCTCGTGGCGTCCTCCCCCTCCTTGGCATTCCTGACCGTGGGCCGGATACTTCAAGGTCTCGCCGCAGCGGTGACAGTTCCAGCGGCGCTATTCCTCATCACTCAAACCACGGCAGAGGGGCCAGCCAGGCGGAAGGCCGTCGCGGCGTGGAGCGCCGCCGGCGCGGCAGCAGGTGCCAGCGGTTTCATCATCGGCGGACTGGCCTCAGCAATAGACCAATGGAGAAATTCGTTCCTGCTGGTGGGGCTACTGGGCGGAGCCCTCGGGCTGCTAACCAGGCGGATGTTCCGCGGTGTCACCGCCCCCGCTTCTGAGGGACCACTGGGAGTCGCCGGCGGGACAATGCTCACGGTGGTGGTGGGGTTGATTGTTGCGGGGACGGCTCTTGCGCAGGACCACACAAACGCAGCTTCATGGTTGGGGGCTGTGGCATTAATCGCTGGGGTCGGTCTAGTCCTTGTCGAAAGAGCCAGTGTTAAGCCGATCCTTCCGCCACAGATTCTCCGGTCGGCTCCCGTGCACTGCGGTGCCTGGGTTTCATTCATTAATACCGCTACCACGAGTTCCACTGCGGCCATGGTCACGTTGTCGCTGCAGGAAGAGCATGGGCACTCCGGGCTCGCTACCGCCGCCGTCCTATTGCCCTTCAGCCTGGCGGTCGTCCTGGGGTCCTTATGCGCACCGGTGCTGATGAGCCGCAAGGGTGTGTATCGGACCATGGGATGGGGTTTAGGGGGGATTGGAGCGGGTACAGCGATCCTTCCGGTGGTAACGGGACAGCTGGGAGGAATCGGTGTGGCCATGGCCTTATCCGGAGCAGGCATAGGGTTTTCTTCTGCGGCAGCGACACATACGGGAACAAGCGTGTCTGAAGAAATCCGTGCCGCGGCCGGTGCTGTGGTGAACACCGCGGCGCAGCTTGGCACCGCCGTGGGAGTCGCCCTGTCGTTAGCGGTGGCCGCCCAGTGGGGTTTCAATGTTGCTTGGGCGGCTCTGGCCGTTTTGGCCGTTGCCGCTGCAGCAGGAGTCGGTCGCCTGGGAGCCGATACGAAAGTACTCTGAATCTGTGGGCGAACTGATTTGGGGCTGGTTAAGCGAGCCGCTGGCACTCGATTTCGCCAATACCGCGCATTGGCACGGAACCGAGGACGTTGATCATCTCGACACGATCGACGGCGTGCTGGAGTGGCTGGATTACGAACCCCATGCCCTGCCGGATCCTGGAGAACTTGGCGAGGCGTCCCATGAGCAGTTGTTATCGCTGCGGGATGCTTCCCGGCGGACTTTCCGTGCTTTGGCCGCCGGTGAAGCAGTCCGCCCGGACGACATCGAGACCATCAACGAGACGGCGCGAATGCACCCGACCATCCAATGCGTCGATCCCAGCACATTCCGTAGGAATATCGAGCCCGCCGCCCCCGGCATCAACGTACTGAATGGTTTCCTCGCGGCCACGGTTATCACCCTCCTTACCAATCCTGACGAGGTAGCGCGGCTGGCTTTTTGCACGGCCCCCAACTGCGGGGGACTCTTCCGTCAATCCCGTCCCAACCAGAAGTGGTGTCATCCGGATTGCGGCGCTAGAGCACGGGCCGACCGCCAGTACCGCCGCGGCAGCGGACGCAAACCGGCATGAGACGGCTCAGCACACTATCAAGGCGGGCCTGATAAACGCGGAGTTCCTCAGCAATGCCCTGAACTATCTGCGCGACGGTGGCAGACCGGACGGCAGCGCCTCGAAAGCAGCGCCGACGGATCTCACCCGAGAATCAGGAACCGTTGGCAAGGACGGATCGATTTACCCTCTGATCCGTCGCCCGGCCGCGACGTGACGGGTGGCCAGGGAGCTTGATCAAGAGGGAAAGTTCTCGTGGGGCGAGACGGCCGAGGCAGCCGTGCGGTGCGGTTTCAATTCAGGACAAGGATCGCTGCGAGTTGGTTACTAATTAGCAGCGTCCAACGCCTGGGGACTAAGGAGACTGCATGTCATCGTCGCCCTTGTTGGTTTCAGACGATGCAGTCCAGACATTGCGCAGTATCGCAATGACATCATCCAGTGATACTCCTGCAGTGTCACTGGCTTCGACGAGTGTACGGATGGTTTCTATGACCGTTTGCGGGGCCTTGGACGCCCCGGGGGCGACTCGGGTGCCGGCGGCAGTACGACTGATGACGAGTCCGTCACGCTCAAGAACTTTGTACGCCTTGGCAACAGTGGCCTGCGCTACGGCAAAATCGCGTGCTGTTTGGCGGACGGTGGGCAAGCGTTCACCGTCCCCGAGTTGCCCGGAACGGATCGCGCCCCTGAAGAGTTCTGCTATCTCATCGGCTGAGCTCGGTGTGGGAGCATTCACCGAGATGCCCCCGAACTCCCGGTGCTGCCCTCAGCCGCTCGTTCAGGTAAGGACTTCTTGACTGTCCCCCTAAGGTGGGCCCGAGCGGTGTCAACGGCTGTCCGGAGCGCCAATGCGACCCCGGCTCCCTGAATCAGATGGCCCGTGAGATTCATTTCCTTAGCAATCCCGCTGTAGCTGCCCTCAACAAACATGATCGGAGAAGACGCACTGACTTGGTCGTAACCGGCGGATGTTTGACCCGACAAGCCGGTGTGCATCCAAACCGCCCCGAGGGTAATGATCAGTCCGGCGAACACGATAAGGCCCATGAGGCGTGCCACTGATTCCCGCTGCGCCCTGACACTCTGCACAGAGACCTGCGCAGGTACTGGGCGGTTGACATCCGTCCGGCTGGTCACAAAGAGTACGACGCACGCAAGGACGACGGCGAGGAGGGTGGCCAGGTGGTTGGGCCAACCCGCACCAGGGGCATAGCCGTTACCTCCGTTGAAACTCATGAAAATCGGAAGCGATGTGTACTCCAGTATGCGGCCAACAAACGGACCGCTTTCTGGTGCGCTTGTGGCGATCATGATCTGCCACATAGTCGTGACCACCAATAGAGTGCCTGTGAGTCCGATGCCCCAAAGCAGGGATGTGGATGTATACGCGAACCAGCGACGTCGTGGGGCGATGGCGCGTTGACCCGGTGCGGGAAGCGCTTCCTTACTCAACATCCGCGCTGTGATAATCAATGCCAGCATTGCTGCAACCAGCGGGGCAGGACGCCGCCACCAGCCGTCGAATCCTGACGCGTCGAATATGAGCATGTTCATTGTGCTCGTGATGCTCGCGGCTACGACCACGGCGCACGGGCCGAAGGTTCCCGTCAAAAACAATGTCCTTCTACGGGAGCCTTCGGCTGGGAGTGAAACGATTCGCCGGGGGAAGAGCCAAGACGCCGCGAACAGCGGAAGCCCAGGAACGATCGCCACTTCCCAAGGAAGCTCATGCAAGAAGGTGCTGGCTAGGTTGGTGTCCATCTGTACCCCCATAGGCGTGGAAATGTGATGATGTTCACCACGTGTTGTGCTGCCAAAGTAGCACAAGTGACAGAACCTCGGAACTTGGCGGCAGTACTTCTTGGGATGTCTGGACGGTTTGGCTTTTCCTCTGTGGTGGGGTGCCCATCAGGGGATCCCTCTACGGTGCACATGAAGCAACGCCTGGCTCAGTGAGGAACAATGATCGCAGTTCCCACCAGGAGGCAGAGGTGATGAAGAGGTTCTATGTGGCGTCGAGCTTCAGCAATGTCCCCAACGTGCCATCGGGCAGCAGGAAAAAGATGCCGTACTAGGTGCCGACGTCGTGGTGATCCTGCTGCCGGGCGGGAAGGGCACGCATGTTGAGCTTGGTATGGCGATCGCTCAAGGCAAGCGGACACATTCACCGGATGACGCCATCAGCAACCCCGAGACCGCCAGCGCGTTCTACCGCCTGCCTGAGCTGGAGAAGTATCGCGGGCCTCTGGACAACCTCGTCGATGTGATCGTCGGTCACCGGGCCGAGACCGCGTTTGAACCCTCGTTTTCGATCACGGGATCACCGGAGGCGTAGGAAACACTGTTGTTCTCCCCGTCGACGTCGATGTCACGGGTCTCCTCGACGCTGGCAGTGTTCGCGGTGCCGTCGACGTCGATTTCGGGCACATTCCTAAGGGTGGCGCTGTTGTTGTTTCCCTCAATGTCGAGGCTTTCCGCGTCCTCGCCGCTGACTGAGTTGTTATTGCCGTGGATGTCGATGTCCTCGCATCCACCGGTGGTCCGTACGCTGGCGTCGCTTGTCTGGACGTCGATGTCCCCGCCGCCGGAGCAGGTGATGCTGACGCTGGCGTTTGCTTCCGTAATTCTGTGTTCCTGACCGCGGCTGAGGGTGATCGCGCCGGCGCCGCCTGATGCCGTTGACGCGCTTGAAGCGGTTGGGGAGGCCGTGGCCGTGTTGTCCGGTGTTTGGGCGCTGGCTGTGGAAGGGCTTCCGGTTTCCTCGGGTGCGGGAGCCGGGTCAGCGGTGCATCCGGCAATAAGGGTCAGGCCCGCGACGGCGGTGAGCACGGGTGCGGTGATGCGGAGACTGCGGTACATGCGGGTTCTCCAGACGGCGTTGGATGATCGTGTGGCCTGCCCCGAGAAAACACGCAGCTGATCGAGTACGTCCTCATGCGGGGCCCTTCCGCTTGCCTGTTCATTCTCCAGCATCCCGGGCGGGACAGCCACGGATATCCGCAGAATGCTGGTGTTCTCCGTGCACCGCGCCGTCGGCACGCCCCTTCTCCGGGCACCGGTGCTTAGTCGTCGAACACCGACCAGCAGATACTGCTCCTGCGGTTTTGGTCCTCGAGGACAAGCGTGCGCAGGTGGTCGGGAAGCTGCTGACGCTGCCAGTCGCGCTCAGCGCTCGCGGCGTCTCGATCGCGGGGCGCGGCAGCGGCAACGGCCTTGATGGCATACGCAGCCGCCCCCAGATCGTGTTCGGGAACATGGGCGACACAGGCGGCCTGGCCCGCCGCGTACGCCGCGAACCGGGACGCACCACGCAACGGACGCGCAGCACCCATCGCGTGTCCTCCAACTGCACGGGTGCCCATCATTTTCGCTTCGCCACGCACCCAGGCCCGTACCGCTTCGATTGCCGCGCGAGGCCGAGGGTCGTCGCGGTTCGACACCTCGAACAGCTCCAAAACATGCTCAGCGCACGTCGCGGCCCACAATGCCAGGAGCCGATGGTCGGCATCGGTCAGGAGTCCGCCGCGCCGGACGGACACGAGGCGGGGATCGCGGACAGCCGGAAGGATCATGAAACTGTTTCTTACTCCTACTCGTCCCGGGCGGCAACACCACTCCTGCTACTGCGCGCGCCGCTCCGGAGTCGTTGTTGCGCGGTGGCGTGTTTCGGACCGTAGTCCCAGATACGTGCTGGCGATGATGAGCGCGGCACCTACGATGCCCAGGGGCAGGAGCGTTTCCCGGCCGATGCTGATTCCGATGAGAACGGCCCAGATGGGTTCGGTTCCCATAAGGAGGCTGGCCCGGGACGCCGAGGTCTGTTGAATGGCCCAGGTCTGGACGAGGAAAGCGAACACGCTGCACGCCAGCCCAAGGTAGAGCACGCCCATCCATTCGCCCGCATCGAAGCTGTGCACGGCCTGGAGCACACCTCGGTAATCGGCGAGGGTATAGGCGGCGGCGCAGACAGCGCTCTGGATCAGGGTCAAAGTCAACGCGCTGTAACCGCGGCCGCGCGTGAGCGCGGAGACTGCGGTGACGTGGATGGACCGAACGACGGCGGCGGCCAGCATGAACAGGTCCCCAAGAGTCGGCGTGGCGAATCCGTCCCCGGAAACCAGAAGGCACACGCCCACCACCGCGACCACCCCCGCGATGAACACCATGCGCGGCAGCGGTACGTGGAACGCAATGCTTTCGGTGACGGGGGTGAACACAATGACGAGACTGATGATCAGCCCCGCGTTCGTGGCGCTGGTGCCGGCGATCCCGTGAGTCTCGAGAATGAGTACCGCCGCCTGGGTGAAGCCCAGTGCGACGCCGACCATGGTTTCGCGGCGCCCGGGCCGACGTCGGTTCCAGGTCAGCCAGATCAGGGCCAGCGCCAGCGCGGTGATCAGGAAGCGCAGGGAGAGGATGACGGTAACCCCAACGGTTGCGGTCAGGGTCTTGGCCGCGAGATAGCTGCTGCCCCATACGACGGCGACCATGAGCAGCAAGATATCCACCCTGCGCGCAGCAAGAAGGGCGGCGAACGGGTTGCGTCGTTGAGTCCGGATCTGCGGAGCAGGTGGCAGGGATGATGTGGTGGGCACTCGTCCAGTTTTAGGGCAGTTGAACGATAAGACGAGAGGTCAGTTGGTGAACTAATAGTTTAGATTGCACTTATGGATCTCCACCAACTGCGGCTACTCCGGGAATTGGGCGAACGAGGCAGTCTTGCCGCCGTGGCCCGCGCGCTCCACGTCTCTGCTTCAGCTGTGTCGCAGCAGCTCACGGCGCTGCAGCGTCGGGTCGAGGTTCCCCTCACTGAGCGACGGGGACGGACCCTTGTCCTGACCGGTGCCGGTCAGGCCCTGGCCCGCGCCGCCGTCGACGTCAGCGTTGCGATGCGCTCGGCCGATCAGGCCGTCAGCCAATACCTCCAGGACCCCCGGGCGGCAGTGACTCTCTGCGCGTTCAACAGCGCGGGCCTGACGTACTTCGGCCCCCTGCTCCAGGAGCTATCCGGTGATGGGAATCCGCGGCTGGTCTGCCATGACCAGGATGTGGGACAGGAGGATTTCCCCGCCCTGACGGCCGACTACGATCTGGTCATCGCGCACCGCCTTGAGCACAGTACGCCCTGGCCCGAAACCACCACCGTCCTGCCACTGGTGCGCGAACCCCTGGACGTCGCCATGTCGGACCGGCACCGCCTCGCCAGCGCGCCGAGCGTCAGCATCGCCGACCTGATCGATGAAGAATGGGTGTCCGTCCACGACGGGTTTCCGCTCGTGCATGCTCTGCAGGCAATTGCCGTTCACGCCGGCCAACCCCTCAACATCACGCACCGCATCAACGAATTCTCCACCGCAGCGGCGATCGTCTCCGCCGGCCCCGCCATCGCACTGATGCCCCGCCACACCGCAGCTCCACCGCCTGGCAGCGGAATCGTGCTCAAACCAATCCATGATCTGCCGCTGGCGAGGCGCGTTGACATCCTCTGCCGGCCGGAAGCCCTGCACCGGGCCGCTGTCCTGCAGGTCATTGCCGCTCTGCGAAGGACAAATGCAATCGCTTGAGTCTGTCGGGGAGACCGTCGTGCCATCTGGTGTTCCGGCGCTGGTCGACACCGCCCAGCGCCCCCAAGGCTGCGGCGGCTCTAGGCTCGCGTTTCGTCTGCATCCTGAGTGAGGCGGTGCTCATAGGCGGCATTGCGTTCCTTGTGGCCGAGACCGATCTGCAGCGCCGGCGCCAGCGACCCATGCGCGTACAGCTCGATTTCGGTGTCCCCTGCCAGCCAGGCCGCGGCACGGTTCCCGCGGTGTGCGGGCGGTTCATCGAAGGGCGGGCCGAAAAGGCTGATGAGGCCAGCCCTCACTCCGTCATAACCGGCATTAACGGCGTCCGGGTCCCCTTCATGGGCGAAGAAGTTGAGGCTGAAGAGGGATCCGTCCAAAGCGGTCCACGACGGGTGCTGGGTCGCCAGCCGGTGGGTCACGAAGGCGCCCCTGGTGAGTCCCGGCAGATGATCTCTGTTGTGATCCCCGGCCGTGAGTTCACAGCCAAGACGCTCGAAGTAGCCGTGGAACTGATCTTCGGCAGAAGGCCAGGGCGTACCGGTCACAGCTTGGATGAATTCCACGATGGCGCTTGCAGGCGGGGTCATGGCTGCACTCTACACAGCCTGTAACGACGCACCGAGACACGGGTTTCGACGCCAGGCGGAGACGTTTGCGCTGGCGGACCTCCGGGCGTCCCGATCTGGTCCTATCGTGGAGGATGGGCGAACTCATGGATGGCATTCTGGGAGTTCCACCCACCCTGGCCTACGCCTTGGTCGCCCTGCTCGTCTTCACCGAGGATGCCCTGTTTATCGGGTTCGTCATCCCGGGCGAAACGGTTGCCGTCCTCGGCGGCGTGCTCGCCAGCCGCGGCCAGGTGCAGCTGGAACTCATGATGGGGGTGGTGGTCCTCGCTGCGGTCGCAGGTGACACCGTGGGCTATGAAGTGGGCAGACGCTTCGGTACGAAGCCCCTGGAAAGCCGGATGTTCAACCGGCACCGCGGGAAACTGGACAAGGCGCAGGACTTCCTGCGACGACGAGGCGGTTCTGCCGTTTTCCTTGGCCGCTTCATCGCGTTCTTCCGGGCCGTTATGCCCGCACTTGCCGGTGTCTCCCGCATGCACTATCCCCGTTTTCTCGCCTTCAACGCCGCCGGCGGACTGACCTGGGGCGTCGGCTTCGTGCTTCTCGGCTATCTGGCCGGCAACTCCTATGAAGTCGTAGCCAGGACCGTTGGTACGGACGTTGCCGCCGCCGTCCTGCTCATCGCCGTCGCGGCACTTGTGGTCTGGCGCGTCCGGGTCGCACGCAGGAAAAGCTAACCGCTGGCCGGGCCGCAGCCGTGTGCCGACGTCGGAGGGTGAGCACGGCGAGCGGAAGCAGGGCCGCGGATGCGCGGTGCACTTGGATTTCGCCCAAGTATTGCGCAGGGACGGCAAACGGACTCCAATAGCCCAATGACGACAGATTCCGGTACGGCCGCAGCAAAAACACCAACCGGTTTAAAGCGGGCCATCGGTGTGCCGCTGCTGTTCGCGTTTATCGTGGGCGACACCCTTGGTGCAGGCATCTACACCCTTGTGGGGACCATGGCCTCCGACGTCGGCGGCGCAATCTGGATACCCCTGCTGATCGCGCTGGTGGTCGCGCTGCTCACTGCCGCGACGTACGCGGAACTGATCACCAAGTATCCGCACGCCGGCGGAGCTGCGCGCTACGCCGACCGGGCCTTTGGCATCCCCTACGTGTCATTCCTGGTCGGCTTCCTGATGATGGCCTCGGGAATCACCACAGCCGCTGCGCTTGCGAACGCCTTCGCTGGCGATTACCTGACAGCGCTCATCGACGTGCCGGCCGCCCCCGCAGCGGTCGTGTTCATCATCCTGCTGACCCTGATCAACCTCCGTGGTGTCAAAGAATCCCTCGCCGCGAACCTGATAGCCTCCGTCATCGAAGTATCCGGCCTCGTCATCGTCATCATCGTCTGCGCCATGGTTTTTGCCGCCGGCAATGGGGAAACGTCCCGGCTCCTGGAATTCGCACCGGACGTGCCGCCCCTGCAAGGCGCCTTCGCCGCATCGATCGTCGCCTTTTTCTCCTTCCTCGGCTTCGAGGCGGCAGCAAACATGGCCGAGGAAGTGCGCAACCCGTCCAAGGCCTACCCCCGCGCACTCTTCGGCGCCATCTGCACCGCCGGGCTGGTGTATCTCCTCATCGCCCTCGGTGCGGTCATCGTGATGGACCCGACCGAACTGGCCGAGTCCACCGGCCCCCTGCTCGCCGTCGTCGCCGCCAGCGGTGTTGCCATCCCGCCCGGACTCTTCAGCATCATTGCGCTGATCGCCATTGCCAACGGCGCGCTGCTGTTCATGGTAATGGCCAGCCGTGTGGGCTACGGATTGGCCGAAGCGGAACTGCTCCCTCGTGCCTTCAGCCGCGTGCTGCCGGGTCGCCGCACCCCGTGGGTCTCCATTGTTGTGGTGGCTGGACTAACGATTGTCCTGACCCTCACCGGAAATGTCGCCTCGCTGGCCGAGACCACCGTGCTGCTCCTGCTCCTGGTGTTCCTGTCCGCGAACGTCAGCGTCCTGGTCCTCAAAAAGGACAAAGTGGACCACGACCACTTCTCAGCCCCCCGGTTCATGCCGGTCCTCGCCATCATCGCGAGCATTGCGCTCCTCACCCAGCAAAGCGCGGCCATCTGGCTTAGTGCCGCCGTCTACGTAGCGATCGGATCCCTGCTGTTCCTCGCTGCGCGGGCCCAACGCAAACATGAGGATCGCGTGAACGCCGGCTGACCCGCGGCTCCGCTCAGGCGGAGGCCTGCAGCATCCGTTCGACGGCGGTGACAACGGCTTGCCGTCGGGCGGCAACTTCGTCGCCTCGGGCCGGGTCTTCCGCAAGACCGGTCAGCCCCTCCGGTGAAAGCTGCCAGGCCTGCGCGATGGCGTAGATAAACACCAGGACGTCGACGGCGGACAACGGGCGCGCGGCGGCGGTGACGACGGCGAGCGTCTTGTTCCGGTAGATCTCGCTCGGCTCGGCGGTGGCCTCCGGCCGCTCGAGCTGGGCCCACATGCTGAGGCGGAGGACTTCCGGGAACCGCTGGTGATGGTCGAACACGTCTCCGGCCCATCCGGGGAGGTCCTCCGGACGCGGCGGAACGTTCTCTGCCATGCGGCGCAGTGCGTCCGCCACGGTGGCATCAAACAGGCCGCTTTTGCTGCCGTAGTAGGCGTAGAGCATCCGCACGTTGCTCTGCGCCTGGGCAGCGATCCGCTCCACGCGCCCACCGGCCAACCCGTGGGCCGCAAACTCCAGGGTCGCTGCGGCGAGTATCCGCTCCTTCGTGGCTTCCGCGTCCCGTGCCATGCGTTCCCCCTGGATAGGTCTTGACGGGTCTGTGCCCGGCCACTAGCTTATCGGTAAGTATCCATTTACTTACACATCAACTTACAGGAGACGCCATGACCCGCATTGCCCTGGTGACCGGAGCCAACCGCGGACTGGGACGGGCCACCGCGCTCGCTTTGGCCCGGAACAAGATCAAAGTCGTCGCCGCATCCCGGAACGGTGCACGCGACGTCGTCGACGAAATCGCCGACTCGGGTGGCGAAGCCATCGCCGTCCGGCTGGACGTCGCGGACCTGGCTTCCATTGCGGCGGGCCGCACCGCGGTGCTGGACGGTATCGGGCAGGAGTGGAATGCCGTCGCCCTTGATGTGCTGGTCAACAACGCCGGGGTGGGACTGTTCGCGCCGCTCGGCGGCATCACGGCGGAAGACTTCGACGCCACCTTCGCCGTCAATGTCCGCGGCCCTCTCTTCCTTATGCAGGCTTTCCTGCCGCACCTGTCGGACGGGGCGAGCATCGTGAACGTCTCGAGCTCGCTCAGCCGTCACGTCAGTCCGGCGACCTCCGTCTACGCGGCATCAAAGAAGGCGCTCGAAGCACTGACCCGCAGCCTCGCCGTCGAACTGGGTCCGCGGGGCATCCGGATCAACGCGATTGCCCCCGGGCCCACCGCCACCGACTTCAACGGCGGAGCCATGCGCGATGACGAAGCCATGCGTACGGCGCTGTCCGGGCAGACCGCCCTGGGCCGGGTGGGCGCGCCGGAGGACATCGCCGACGCGATCGTCGCCCTGGTGTCCCCCGAATTCCGGTGGGCAACGGGGGAGCGGATCGAGGTTTCGGGCGGCGTGCTGCTGTAACAGGGCCCGGCCTCTGCCGGGCGCGGCGTGTTCGTTTACCCCGTCCGCTCCCATGGCAGCAGGCCGTCGTCGAGGACAGGATTGAGCGGGACCATAACTACCGGACGATGCTGGCGGTGGGAGAGCTGCACGGCAACGGAGCCGGTGAAAAACTCCTCAACGGAGCCCCGGAAACCGGCTTCCCGGGTGCCGACAACGATGATTGCCGCGTCCAGCTGCTGCGCCAGCCGGGCAAGCTGCTGTGCCGGCCCGCCCGCCAGCGCCCGGACGGACCATTTCACCGAGCGGGGATCCAGGATCCCCGCAATCTCTGCCCGTAGTCCGGGATCGAACTCCTCCGTCTCGGTGAAAGGCAGGTCCGGATTGAGGGGCGTTGACACCACCGTTCCGTCGGACCGTTGCTCCACCTGCTCGCTGGAGTTATCAACATGGGCACAGACCAGATCGGCACCGAGCAGATCGGCCAACCCTGCCGCCGCCTCGACTACCCCCGCGGCAGTGCCACTCTCGACACCGACCAGGATCTGGGGCTTTGAGTTGCTCATAAAAATGACTCCTTCCGTCTGGACCGCGGAAGACCTGGGCCGCGGTTCCGGGGCTCATCGTCTAAGGAAAAGGTGTCACAACCTCCCGGATTTGTGCACCGGCAGGGCGTGATGAAGGCTCATGACGCGCGGATTGTGGGCGGGCTCTTGTGGATCAGGACCTGCTGCAACGTCCGGACTCAGACGGCAGCCGGGCTCCGACGTCGGACCGTGAGTACCGCGAGCGGGAGCAGGACCGCCGTGGCGAGGACGGAGAGTACCGGGAAGCTGCTGGCGGCCAGCAGCGGCCCGGCGGCGAAGGCCGCGACGGCGCCGCAGAGGTTCGCGAGGGCATCGACGCCGCCCTGGGAGGATGCGCGGGTCTCGGCTGAGACGACCATGCTGAACAGGGCGGAACCGGCCACATTGACGAACGCCCAACCGACGCCGAGCAGGAACAGCGACACCATGATCCAGCCCGTGTCCGACGGGCGGAGGGCGCCGATCGTCGCGGACGCCGCGAACACCAGGATGCCCGCCACAATGCTGGACCGGTGCCCGTACCGGTCGACAATGAATCCGACCAGGGGTGCCAGCGCGTACATGCCGGCGATGTGCAGGCTGATCGTGATGCCGATGACCGTGATGGAACCGCCCTGGTGCGCGAGGTGCACCGGGGTCATCGTCATGATCGAGACCATCACCACCTGGGCGGAGAGAATGGCGATCACAGCGAAGCGCGCCGGCCGGTTGACCCGCAGCTCGGCCAGGATGCGGCGCACCGGGGCCCGTTTCTGCCCGGGCACCGCCGCGGGGGAGGGGGAAGCGCCTTGCAGGATCAGCAACGGGTCGGGCCTCAGGGCGAGGAACACAAGGACGCCGGCCAGGCCCAGGCAGACAGCGGCCACCAGGAATGCCCCGGCGAACACGCTGAGGCCGGTGGCCCGATGGAGAATCTGGCCCGGCACGCCCAGATTCGGGCCCAGCACGGACCCGATGGTGCCCACCCACACCACCAAGGCCAGGGACCGGCCCTTGTGGTGCGGTTCGGCGAGGTCGGTCGCGGCGAACCGGGCCTGGAGGCTGACGGCGGACCCGGCGCCGATCAGCAGCAAGCCGATGAACAGCGGTACCACGAGGCTCCACTGTGCCGCTGCGACCAGGACCGCCGCGCCGGCGGCGGCGGTCCACCATCCGGTGGCCAGGGCGATCCGACGGCCGCGGCGGGCTGCCAGGTTCCCCAGCGGCAGGCCGAGCAGCGCCGCCCCGAGCGTGCTGGCCGTCCGTGCCAACCCCGCCCACGCTTCGCTGTCTGTCACCTGCCCGGCCAGCAGCACGCCGATCGAAGGTGCGACGCCGACGCCGACGGTGCCGATGATCTGCATCAAAACGAGCACGCGCAGGGTGCGCCGCTGCACCAGGCCCAGCGGGTCCGGCCGGGCATCGGAATATGGGCCGCTGGCGGGCGGTTGGGGGTCGGGCACTCGAGTCCTTCGTTATGGAGAGTCCGGAGCGGTTTCCCGCCCGCGGCCGTCAGTTGGGGTAACGCCTGCTGTCAGCGGACCGACGGCTCGGGGCCCACCACCAGGCAGGTGCTGGACGCGGTAGCGAGAACCCGGCCGGCGGCGTCGCGCAGGTCGGCTTCGACAAACACAGCGTTGCGTCCGGCCTTGGTCACCCATCCGTGGGCGGTGACGGTGCCCGTATCCGCGGTGGCGGACCGCAGGAAGGACACCTTGAGTTCAAGGCTGGTGTAGCCGACGCCGGCCGGCAGTGTTGCGTGCACGGCGCAGCCGCACGCGGAGTCGAGGACGGTGGCGAAAAACCCGCCGTGGACGGAGCCGATCGGGTTGTAATGCGATTCGTCAGGCTCCGCCGTCATCACGACGTCGCCCTCGCCCACGCTGACGAGGCGCAGTCCGACGTGGCTGCTGATCGGCGGTGCGGGAACCTCGCCGGCGGCCAGGGCCTGCAGGTGCTCAAGCCCGGTCCGTGAGAATATGCGCCTGACGTCCCGCTGCGCCGGGGAGTATTCGAGCGTTTTTGAGCGCATTCCGGAATCGGTCATCGGTGCTCCTTGGGTAGGAAGTTCATGGCCACAGTAATGCAAGCCACGCCCGGTCCAGCGGATCACGGGCCGGAGGCTGTGCCGGGGCCGATGCCGGGTGGGATGTTCCATGGGCGCGCACTATGCAAAGAAACGTTTGCAAATAAACCTTTGCACTGGCATGCTGGTCCCATGACCGCAGAACCACTGCCCGGAAAGCAGCCCACCCGCGACGGCGACCGCGTCCTGGATGGCCCGGTGCTCAAAGCCCTGGCCCATCCGCTGCGGGTGCAACTGCTCGACATCCTGTCCCAATACGGGCCCCAGACCGCCAGCAGCATGGGCAAACGGGTGGGGGAATCCAGCGGCGCCACCAGCTACCACCTCCGGCAACTGGCCCGGCACGGTTTGGTCCGTGAAGTCGAGAACCGGGGCTCGGGACGCGAGCGGTGGTGGGAGCGCCCGCGTGGCGCCCTGACCGTCAGTACCTCGACGGCCGAACAGGACCCCGCCGTCCGCGAGGCGGCCCGGCAGGTGAACCGGCACTTCGTCCAGGGGCGGGCGGAGGCCCTGGCCGCGTTTACGGCGAGCAATCCGTCGGATTTGCCGGCCGAGTGGGTGGACGCCGCCATGCTCGGCACGCTCAACGCCCAGCTCACCGCTGAGCAGCTGCAGGCGTTCACCCGCGAGATGGAAGCGATCCTGCGGGAAAAGCTCGAGGCCTACCGGAGCGAGCCCGGAACCCCCGGGGCCCGCCCCGTCCAACTGCACTTCAACGCCTTTCCCCTCATCGATTTCCAGGAGCAGCCATGAGTTCTGCCAGCCTCGGGTACTACCCGCCCGCAATCGTCAACGCAGGATTCACCTCCCGCACCCTGATCCGCCTCGGCACGGCCTTTATTGCCGCCGGCTCCAGGCTCGCCCGGCCTGAAGGACCGGAAGTTGCCCTGTTCCGGCAGCACCTTGAGCGCCGGACGGATGCACGCGCCATCGCCCACAGCGGTCTTTACCCGCTGCTATAGGGCAGGCAGCCCGGGCGCCCGAGACCCGGCACACCGATCGACTGACCCCTCAGGTCCTCAGTCCACTTCGGTGAAACGGGTCCCCAGGGGGTCCGATAGGACCGAGAGGTCCAGGGGCTCGGGATCAGTGCCGCCCACGCCCACCTCGGAGTAGTCAACAACAAACCAGTTCCTGCCCTCGGCAAAGTACACGGACCCGTCACCCTCCGCGCTCCCGGCCATCAGGTCATAGGTCGCGTCCCGCGCGTCCTGTGAATCAAAGTAGAAGATTTCGACGGTTGAGGTGCACTTCACCGATTCGGCGGGTATCCGGCCGTCGCTGCCCATAACGTCGGTGGACGCGGGCGGGTCCTCCAGGCAGTCAAGCTGTCCGGACACCGCCTCCCGGGCCTCGTCCAGGGAACCGTACGACGGCAGGTCATCGGCGGTTGGTTTCTCCGCGGTGCAGGCAGAGCACGTTGCGGCGAGCACCGCCAGGATCCCGGCGGTCACTATGGTGCGATTGTTCGGCATTTTTGCTTCCCCCTTGTGCGCGCCATCGTGGCATATCCGTGACGTTCGGGGAAGAGCCGTGTCAGCGGGTCCGGTCGGCCCCGGGAGGCACCAAGCCGGGCCGGAGCGCAGTCAGCAGTCCGGAAACAGGACCCAGATCGACGGCGGCACTGCCCGCGGCGCGCTCGCCGGCAGCCGGCAGCAGAGCAGCATACGCGATTCACTACGGCGCGCGTCCAAGGCGGCCATGATGGCAGAGGGCAACGGCCTGGCCAAGCTCACGCGGGGCACCGGGGCGACCGTGAACTCGGTGCTGGGTGGGCCCACATATTCCGACGGCGTGGCCCGCACGGTCGAGGGCCTGGCCGCCTCCACCGGGCAGTCCGTGGACGCCATGAAGCAGGCGATTATCGGGGCGAACTCCACCTCGCTGCTGGAACGGTTCATCGACCCGGAGGAGATTGCCGCGTTGGTGGCTTTCCTGGCCAGCCCGCGTGCCTCGGCGACAAACGGCGCCGCGGTGCGCGTGGACGGGGGCGTGCTGACCACGGTAGTTTGAGCGCGGTTGCCTCCGCAGTGGGGGCCTATTCAGGGGTTGCATGCATTGCAACCTACCGGTAGCGTGCAGTGCATGACACCATCCCCCGCATCGGTTCTGACGCAACTCCGCAAGGGAACCGTGGACTACTGCGTGCTCGCCTGCCTGCGTTCCGGGCCCGCGTACGGACTCGAAATCGCTGAACGTCTCGGCGAGAGGAAGGTCCTGTTCGCCAGCGGAGGCACGCTCTATCCGCTGCTATCACGCCTGCGGCAGCAGGGGTGGGTCACCACCACGCTGGAGCCGTCACCGGTTGGACCCCCGCGGCGCTATTACCACCTCACGGATGAGGGCGAGAGCGCGCTCACGGTCTTCATCGAGACCTGGCACCTGTTCGCCACGGACGTTACAACCTTGATCAAGGAGACCTCATGAACACCACCGAACCGATGCCGCCACTCCTGGAGGCGTACTTTGACGACCTCGACCGTGCGCTAATCGGCGCTGATCCGAGGGAACGCGCGGAGACAGTGCAGGCGATGCGCGAGCATGCCGCGGAAATGCTCACCCGGCATGGAGCTTCGGAGCAGACCGCCGAGCTCATCATCGCCGATTTCGGACCCGTTGAGCAGGTTGCTGCCTCTGCCACTCCGGCCCCCGCGCCGGGCGCGGCACCGGCGCGTCCCTGGGCCGATATCTGGCTGCTCGTAGGCTCAATCGTGGGCCTGGTGTACTTCCTCTTCCCGGTGATCTCGGTTGCGATGCTTGTCTGGGCGATCGTGCGGTTGAGGGGTCATGCAGGGAGCCGGCCGCTGCAGAAGGCTGCCTTGTGGGTATCCGGCGCGGCAGTCTTTTCTGCGGCCTTCTTCTTCATCGTCCGCTGGTGACCCCGGACTTACTTAATCCCGAAGTCGTAGCCGCCGCCCTGACGGTGCGCGAACCGTTCCCGGAGGAAGTTGCCCGTGTTGGTCAGCTCAGCTGAGCTCCGGCGGTGGCGGCTGGCATGCAGTTGCTCGGCCTGTCCGGAGAGCAGCTGCAACTGCTCTGCCAGTTCCTGGTTGGGAGTCCGCCCGCTGGTCTGGCGCTTGTCGAGCATGCTGGATGGAATGGCGAGGTAGTTGTGGAGGACGCTGGGCAGGTAGTCGCGCACAGTCGCCTCCAGCTCGTACTCGAACTGGGGATCGCCCAGCGGATCCCGGGTCTCGGCGTCGATCACGGCGTCCAAGGTTTGGCACGTCTGGACAACCGAGGCATAGGCCTCGGACGGAAGCCGGTATCGGTTCTTTTTCGCCACGGAGGAAGACCAGGCCAAGGCGGAGGACAGGTCCTGGGTGGTGCCTTGGGCATCCGCTTCCCCCGCGGTGGGCTGGTTCAGCGGATTGCCCTGGAACCCGCGCTTCCGCGGATGCAGCCACAGGTCCCGGAGCATGTAGGAGCGCATGGCCGAGACGGCGATGAGGCCCATGACGACGAAGAAGGAAAGAACGAACTGGGCGGCGCTTTCGGGCAGGGCAACCGCGGCAAGCACGAGGCCAACGTACAGGCCGCCCTCCAGGATCACTTTCCAGTTGCTTCTGCGGACCCCGATCATCAGCACCAGCAACGGCAGGAACGGAAAGAAAAAGACGGCGACGGCGACCTTGAAGACGTTCCCCACAGTAAGACGGGACATCGTTTTCCTCTCGTGAGACAGGGACCGGCATTGCCGTTGCGGACAGCGGAGGAACCGTGGAAAACGGCACCGCTCGTATGTCTTAACGCCCCTGGGCGGCATCCAATTCCACACTACAACTTCATCCTGAGGCGGGTTGTTACAGTCGAGCCATGAAAGCGCGTCCCTACAGCGAAGTTGATGTCTTCTCCCATGAGCCGTACCGGGGCAATGCCTTGGCCGTGGTTCACGACGCCGACGGGCTGAGCGCCGAGGAGATGCAGCGGTTTGCCAGTTGGACCAACTTGTCGGAGACAACCTTCCTCCTGCCCCCGACCACCGCAGCGGCCGACTACCGGGTGCGGATCTTCACCGGCAAGGAGGAACTGCCGTTCGCCGGCCATCCCACCCTGGGTTCGGCCAAGGCCTGGCTGGATGCCGGAGGAACCCCGCGGGCCGGCGGAACCGTGATCCAGGAATGCGCTGCCGGCCTGATCCCGGTCCGGGTTACGGAGGACCAGCTGGCCTTCGAGGCGCCTCCGCTCACCCGCTACGAACCGGCGGACGAAGCGCTGACCGTCCGGATTGCCGCGGTCCTGGGCATCCCGCGCCAGGACATTGTTGCCGCGTCCTGGCTGGTCAACGGCCCAAAGTGGATCGGTGTGCGCCTTGCCTCGGCCCGGGAGGTCCTCGACTTGGAACCGGACCCGGGCAAGGCCGGAGAACTGGAAATCGGCGTTGTCGGCCCGCACGAACCCGACGGAGAAACCTCTTTCGAGGTGCGGGCCTTCGTCGGAGGGGACCCCGTCTGGGAGGACGCCGTCACCGGCAGCCTGAACGCCGGACTCGCCCGCTGGCTGATCGACAGCGGCGTCGCCGCACCGCCGTACACGGCAGCCCAAGGGACCGTCCTGGGCCGCCGCGGTCGTGTACACGTCAGCCTCCGGGACGGGGACATTTGGGTGGGCGGCGAGGCCACCGGCTGCATCCAGGGGACGGTCCGGCTGTAGGGGAGCGGCCGCGGCCTAGCTGAAATCTGCCTTCCGGATCAGCCCGTGCACGCCCACGGTCCGGTCCACCACCTGGGACACGGCGAAGTCCGCAGCGGCGGAGAGATAGGCGTAGGCCACGGCCCGGTCCATGCCCTTCTCCTGCTCCAGGAAGTCCAGCGCGTTGACTACGGCCCGGCGCATAGCCACATTCAGGTCGCTGCCCACTCCGCCGCCGGCCAGCCCGTCCGGGTCCGACAAACCAATGGGGATCCAGGCATCCTGCGTTTCGCCGAATGGATATTTGTGCGCCAGTTCCGGGGCATCTCCGGCACCGGGTTTGCAGACGGTCAGCCGGAAGGTGCCGCGCAGGGAGCCCTCCATCGCGGTCAGTGCCACCTCGCCGTCGCCCATGCCCATATGCGGATCGCCCACATAGAACAACGCGCCGTCGGCCTTCACCGGCAGATAGAACGTGGACCCGGGCCCCAGATGCCGGATGTCGATGTTGCCGCCGCCGAGAGTGGGCGGTATCGAGTTTGCTTCCGGGTCGGTGAGACCGCTGGTCTCGGCGAAAGCCACGCCCATCATGCCCATGAACGGGCGCAGGGGGAAGCGGACCTTCATATCGCCGCTGGTCATGGCGCCCTTGCCGTCTTCGATCGCAGTAAAGACCGAGACGTTGTGGTAATCCGTAGGGATCCCGGAGGACCGGTTGTCCTCACCCGCCGGCGGCATGACCTCCTCAAGGGTGATGCCCGCAGGGGCCGACGGGCCCTGCTGCAGCGCCAGTGCTCCCTTGCCGTGCCGGCTGGAGACAACGCCGTACGGTACGCGGGGCACGGCGGCGAGGGTTTCAATCTTCAGCACATCACCGGGCTCCGCCCCCTCCACCGCCACCGGGCCGGTGACCACGTGCGGCCCGTCGGCATCGAAGTTCCGCGGCGTGCGGTTGTAACCGTCAGCAATGTCGATGGCGTCCTGCAGCACCCCGTCCTCTGCGACGCCGTGTCTGCCGAAGTAGGACAACGGGTCACGTCCCTGGTCCTCCAGGATTCCTTCATGCGAGAGGGCATCAATGGTGATGGTCTGCCCGGACTTCATCCGCGCCACCGGCGTCGCATGCACCGTGGGGACATAGCCCCAGAGAACGTCCTCGGGAGTGGATGCCAGGTAGTGGTCCCCGGGCATGTCCCCGGTGTGCGGCTGCAGGATCGCGCCGGACGCCGCGCCGGACGCCGCGCCGGTGGTCGCGCCGGAGGGGGTGCCGGGCGTGCCCGTGCCGGTGGCTCCCGCCTTCGCCGGTGCCTGCGCCGCTGTGGGCGTGCACCCGGTGGTCAGAGCCAGGGCTCCTATCCCGGCTGCGGCGCCGAGGAATCCCCGGCGGCCCAGTCCTTTGGTTAGCACCTCGGCGGCCTCGCGGCCGATCAGCATTCTGTTCATGGTGTCCTCCTCTAGCTGGTGCAAACAAGCTAGCCAGCCGGAGTTTCGGGGCTGTTTCCAGAGGATGAACGGGGGATGCAGGCAGCCGATCTGGCCGCAGAGGCGGACTGGGTCACCAGCCGCCTGACCGGGTGCTCAGGAACATATTGTGCGCGTATGGAAAACCGCATACGCACCTGCAACACGGTGTCCTTTTAACTGGACCCGTGAGTGACAGCAAATCAGCAAGAACAGCAGGCCGGCGGACGTGGAATGCACCAGCGGAGAGAAAATCCGGAGACTATTCGTGTCCGGCTCGGCCATTGAGCCAGTCGTCGGTAGTGTCCCACTTGAATCGGAGCGGACTGCCCCGACAACTTTTTATACGGGGGAATTCATGACCGCGCGCCGATTTATCTTTCCGGTTTTATGGCTGGTGCTCTTTGCCGTCATAGCCGCTGCACTTTTCAAGCTTGCTTTCGTGGACGGTCTGAACACGGATGCGTCGTCCGGCGGCGAGATGCCCACCGCACAGATCAACACCCCTCTGGTGCCGGCGGCATTAGGCACGGTCAACAACGTTTTCCAGGTCCAGGGCTCAGTGGCCAGCAATCCGGCGGTCACGGTCAAGAGCACCGGCGAAGGCGCGGTGGACTTCATTTACGTCGAACCAGGTGAGGAGGTCGTGAAGGGGACACCCCTGGTCCAGTTGAAAATCCCGGTGGAGCCCGCAGCGCCGGCGGTCCCGAGCGATACCTCGGACGCGTCTGACCGCCCGGCGGCGCCGCCGGCGCAGTTGTACACCTACGCCGATGTGGTTGCCACTGCACCGGGAACCGTGGCACAGGTGTCCGTGCTGCTCAAACAGCAGCTGGCGGTGGGCACCGAGGTCGCGTCCCTGGATCCCGGCACCTTCTCCGTCACCGGCACGCTCACTTCCGACCAGCAGTTCCGGATCCTCAGCCGGACGAGCACCGCCACGGTCACGGTGAACGGCGGCCCGGCGCCCTTCCCCTGCAGCGAGGTCAGCATGGGCAAGGCCCCCGCCGCCGGCGTCGAGACCGCCGGGGAACAGCCCGCCGCCGGCGCTCCCCAGGAGCCCGCAGCCGGCAGCGTAAGCTGTGCCGTTCCGGCGGATGTCCCCGTCTTTGGCGGCCTGGGCGCAACCATTGAGATCACCGCCGGCCGGGCCGAGAACGTTGTAACGGTACCGACGACGGCGGTTCGCGGCACTGTGCAGAACGGCGTTGTATGGGTACTCCCAGCGGCCGGGAACAATTCCGGCGAATCGCCGAACGCGGGCGAGGCACAGGAACGGAAAGTCACCCTGGGCCTGAATGACGGAAAGATGGTGGAGGTTTCCTCCGGGCTTGCCGAAGGCGAGATGGTCCTGCAGTTTGTTCCGGGCGCCCCGGCGGAGGAGCAGGACCAGATGAGCGGAGGCATGGGCGGATGAGTGCTTCCCGGAATCCGCAGGAGCCGTTGGTGGCGCTGTCGCAGGTCACCCGCTCTGTCCACCTGCCGGACGGGGTGGACCTGCAGATCCTCTCCGGCATCGATCTCGCCATCTATGCAGGGGACCACCTTTCCATCGTGGGGCGCTCCGGGTCCGGCAAGTCGACGCTGCTGAACATCCTGGGCCTGCTGGATCTGCCCACATCCGGAGAGATGACGTTCGCCGGGGTGCCGGTGAACCAGTTGGGTGAAAAGCGCCGCGCTGTTGCGCGGGGAGCATCCGTGGGCTTCATCTTCCAGCAGTTCAACCTATTGGCTGAGCGGACCGCGTTGGAAAACGTCATGATGCCGCTCCTGTATGCGCGGGGCAGGCAGTTCTGGCAGCGGGAGGCCCTGGCCGCGCAGATGCTGGACCGGGTGGGGCTGGGTGGCCGGTTGCAGGACCGGCCCCGGAACCTTTCCGGCGGCGAGCAGCAGCGCGTGGCCATTGCCCGTGCCCTTGTCCGCTCACCGCAGCTGATCCTAGCTGACGAGCCGACCGGTGCACTCGATATCGGCACGGGACAATACGTTATGGACCTGTTGGCAGAGGTGGCCCTGGAATCCGGTGCTGCCCTGGTGACCATCACCCACGATCCCAAGGTCGCGGCCCTTGCCCAGGAGCACTTCCTGCTGCAGGACGGCCAGCTTGAGCCCGGACTGGCGGTGGCAGCATGAGCCTCTCCGGGATTGTCGGGTCCCTGGTGGAGGCCTGGGCCGAGCTGCGCATCCACAAGACGAGGGTGCTGCTGGCCCTGATCGGCGTGGCCCTTTCCGTGGCCGCACTCACCACTGTGGTCGGATTGGGCAACATGGTCCGCGAGTCCATGGCGCAGAGTCAGGAAGCAATGAGCGGCCGGCCTGCCACGGTAACCGTCGGGATGTACAGCAAGGACGGGTCCAGTCCGGATTCCAGCGCGGCGACGTCGGCGTACCGGGAAGTCGCCGAGCGCTACGCCGTGAAGTATGCGTCCGCGATTTCCTCGGGGCAGGTACCCTTCCAGCTTCCCCAAGGCGTGCGGCAGACGCCGGTGAATGTGGTCGATCCGGCCTACAGCGTTATGCACCGGGTGCCCATGGTGGAGGGGACCTGGTTTGCTGCGGCGGATACCGAACGGCTCGCCCCCGCCGTGGTGGTCAATGAAGCGCTATACACCGCCATCGGACGTCCCGACCTCGCCGTTGATCCGGTGCTGTCCGTTTCCGGCGGGCAGCCGATTGAGACCGTCATTGTGGGCGTGACCCGGGAACAGTACCCGGGGGAGGAGCCGCAGGCGATTATGCTGTCCGACGCGTTCGCCCGGCTGGGAGTGACCGCGGACTATCCGCGGCTGGAGATGTGGGTCCAGGAGGCGGACAGCGACGCGTTGTCTACTACCGTCACTGCCGACCTTCAGGCCCGGTTCCCCGACCTCCAGATCGATGCCTACCGCTCCGACTACGCGGCCTGGGGTGATCCGTTCGGCGGGCTGCAGTGGGCAGTCGCCGGCGTTGCCGGGCTGGTGATGTTGCTGGGAGCCGTTGGGCTGCTCAATATCTCAATGGTGACCGTGCGTTATCGGGTCCGGGAGATCGGCATCCGGCGCAGCTTCGGGGCAACTTCCGGGCGCATTTTCTTCGGCGTGATGCTGGAGTCGGTGGTAGCCACCTTCGTGGCCGGAATCCTGGGGGTGATGGCCGCCATCGCGGTGGTCAAGCTGCCGGTGGTCCAACGGACGGTGGCCTCGGGACTGTCCGAGCTGCCGCCGTTTCCGCTGGAGGCCGCACTGATCGGCTTGGGTGCTGCGACCGCTGTCGGAGCCTTGGCCGGGCTCATCCCGGCGTTGGTGGCCGTGCGGGTGAAGGTCATCGACGCCATCCGCTACTAGCGGATCGCAGTGGTTGCAGTAGAGCCGGGCGGGTGCCTACTGCAACCACTGGCTCGGATCGGCATATCGGGCCGGGCAGCCATAAAGGCGGGCATCGGGACGCAGCTCGTAATGCCAGGGTTCGTTGTCGTAAATCTGGCACAACCCGTAGTGGGCACCGTGTGCGGACAGCCACTGGGCGGCAGGCATGGGTCCGACGTCGACGGCGTCCCCGGACACATGCGCGGAGGTATCCGGCGTGGCCACCCAGCGGGCTGCTTCCGTCTCCGAACCGTAATCGGCAATGGAGTCCTGCAGCAGCTGCTCCTGGTACTTCCGGGAGCGCCAACCGCTGGTAATGGAAATGCCGATCCCGGTG
This sequence comes from Arthrobacter sp. Y3224198, assembly GCF_059090025.1. NCBI lineage: Bacteria > Bacillati > Actinomycetota > Actinomycetes > Micrococcales > Micrococcaceae > Arthrobacter > Arthrobacter sp. Y3224198. The sequence continues at coordinate 185,410 of NZ_JBNHFG010000002.1, read as the reverse complement.
TCCGCGGCGTCCGACACCGCCATGCGAAGTGCATCGTGCAGGTCCGGTGCAAGGTTGCCTACGGCCGGGGCGCCGTCGTCGAAGGCAGTGGTGCCCTCGGGAACCAGGCCGTCGGCCTCGGAAAGGGGCGCTTCCAACCCGCCGTCTCCGTCCGGCAGGAAGGAATCTCCAATGGCCGGCCGCTCGGGTCCGCCGGCGGAGATCCGGGAATGTTGGAGGGCACCAAGGATGACGGCGCTGAGGAGGAGGGCAACGGCGAGCGTGATCCACCCGCTGCGGCGTGCTGTCCGGGCTGGGTGATGAAGGGTCATGCCACCACTCCAAGCTGCGGGGTGTTGTCAGCCCGTACGGGGTTTTGGATACGCCGCTGATATGCATCAACTCGTAGTATCGGGCGTATGCGTGTGTTGATCGTCGAAGACGAGCCCTTCCTGGCCGACGCCATCCGTGACGGTTTACGCCTGGAAGCCATTGCCGCCGACACCGCCGGTGACGGCAATACCGCTTTGGAACTGCTGAGCGTCAATTCCTACGACCTGGCGGTCCTGGACCGCGATATCCCCGGACCCTCCGGAGACGATATTGCCCACCACATCGTCGCCTTAGGCAGCGGAATGCCGATTCTGATGCTCACCGCGGCTGACCGGATTGATGACAAGGCGTCCGGTTTCGAGCTTGGCGCTGACGACTATCTCACGAAACCGTTTGAATTCCGGGAACTCGTCCTGCGGATCAGGGCACTCGGCCGAAGGCGGGCGCCCACGCGGCCCCCGGTCACCGAGGTTGCCGGCCTCCGGCTGGACCCCTTCCGGCGGGAAGTGTTCCGTGACGGACGCTATGTTGCACTGACCCGCAAACAGTTCGCCGTGCTGGAAGTCCTGGTTGCCGCCGAGGGCGGAGTGGTCAGCGCCGAAGAGCTCCTGGAAAAAGCATGGGACGAGAACGCGGACCCCTTCACCAACGCCGTGCGCATCACCATCTCTGCGTTGCGCAAACGACTGGGTGAACCCTGGGCCATCACCACGGTGCCGGGCGTCGGATACCGCATCGATACCGGGCCGGATGCCGAAAGTCCGGCAGGAGGCCGTGGATAGGCGTCCGGGGTTGAGCGTCCGTCTCAAGCTCGCCCTCAGCTATGCGATATTCCTGATAGCCGCAGGCAGCCTGCTCATCGCCGTCGTGTGGGTCTTTTTGTTGCGGTACGTACCTGAGCAGGCTGTATTCATGCCGGATTGGGAGACGCGGGGCCCCGCTACCTTTATTCCTGGCAGGTCCGACCTGTGGCGGGCCTTTGCGCCAAGGGCTGCCACGGCACTGGGATTCCTGCTGGTACTTGGGCTGGGAGGAGGGTGGTTTCTCGCCGGGCGCATGCTCGCGCCGATGACGCAGATCAGGGCTGCAACGCTCGCGGCCATGAACGGATCGCTTTCCCACCGCATCCGGTTGGAAGGCCCGAAGGATGAATTCCGCGAACTTTCCGACAGCTTCGATGCCATGCTTGGACAGCTCGAAGCACACGTGGCCGAACAGCAGCGCTTCGCTGCCAACGCCTCGCATGAATTGCGGACCCCGCTGACGATCTCGCAGACCCTCCTCGAAGTGGCCCGGAACGACCCGGGCCATGACCATGCCGAGCTCCTCGAGCGGCTTTATGCCGTGAACACCCGGGCGATCGACCTTACCGAAGCGCTGCTGCTTCTCAGCCGCGCGGATCGGAAGTCCTTCTCCCACGAACCCGTCGACTTGTCCCTCCTCCTCGAGGAAGCGGCTGAAACGCTGCTCCCGCTGGCGGAGAAACGCGGCATCACCATCTACACATCCGGCGAGGTCCGGCCTGTCAGCGGCTCGCGTGCACTGCTGCTGCAATTGACCACCAACCTGCTGCACAACGCCATCGTGCACAATCTGCCGGAAGGCGGAATGGTGCGGCTCCAGGCTGAATCCGGTTCCTGGACCGTGGCGCTCACTGTGGAGAACACAGGGGAACGACTTTCCCGCGAATTGGTTTCCACATTGACCGAACCGTTCCAACGGGGGACCGAACGCATCCACACCGACCAGGCCGGCGTCGGCCTGGGCCTGGCGATCGTCAAAAGCATTGCTGCCGCCCACGACGGAACCCTGAGGATCGCCCCGCGTCCTGAAGGCGGACTCCGCGTCCGCGTGCAATTACCTGCACTGCGGCCGGCCCTTCGACCTGTAGGGAACGACGCCGGGAGGTCGCGGGTTTAGGCCTGCACCCCGTCAGGCCTAGCAGGGAGAGCGGATGGTTCCGGGGCTGGTGTTTCCTCCTCCCCGTCCGCCCGGGCGGTGGCCTTGACCACCAGCACGGCCACGGCGGTGGTCACCGGAACGGAGAGCACCAGGCCGATGGATCCGGCAAAGGTGCGGACCACTTCCTCGGCCAGCTCCCCGGAGGTCAGCGCGTCCAGCAATGACCGGTCGTAAAGCAGGACCAGGATCAGCACCGGAAGGGCAGCTCCGGCGTAGGCGAAGGCAATGGTGTAGACGGTGGAGGCAATGTGGTCCCGGCCAATGCGCATCGCCGAACTGAACAGTTCACGGGCGCTGGTGCGGGGCGCGAGCTCATGCAGTTCCCAGACGGCGGAGGACTGGGTGATGGTGACGTCGTTGAGCACCCCGAGCCCGGAAATGATCAGTCCGCAGGTGATCAGGCCGGAGAGCGAGAGGTCCTGCGCCGCGTTCATCAGCTGGTAGGTGCTCTCATTGCCGGCGCCGGTTAGATATGCGGCCCGGGTGCTCCAATGGGACAGCAGTGTGATGATGCCCAGCCCGAAAAGCGTGCCCAGCAGGGCGGTGGAGGTGCGGGCGGAAAACCCGTGCGCAAAGTACAGGACTCCGAACATGATGGCCGCTGACCCGGTCAGCGCCACCGGAAGTGCGGACTGCCCCTCAATCAGTGCCGGCAGCATAAATGCCACCAGCACGGCATACGCTCCGACCAGTCCGATGATGGCCCGCAGTCCCCGCCAGCGCGCCACGGCTATCACCACCACGGCGTACAGCGCCGCCAGGAGCATCACCGGTACGGTGCGGACAAAGTCGACGAAAACGTATGTGGTCCCGGGTTGTCCCTGCATCACCTCGGACAGGTCCAGATAGCGGATCCTGTCGCCGGCCTCCACGCCGTGGGAAAGCGCCACCTCGGGGGTCACTTCCACCGGCACCTCCGGGCCACCGTCGTCGGGCGCGGTGGAGGCGATCAGGCACGGCAGGGCCAGATCACTGCCGGCCTGGCCATGGTCCGGGCAACCCTCGTCGCCGGCCTGCTGCACGATTCCGGTTTTAAAGCTCACGCCCGGCGCGGCGCCGTACGGATTGCCCAGCCCCGTCTCGCCGCGCTCGCCGGTGGGCCACATCAGCAGCATCGCCACCGCAGTGAGGACGGCCAGCGGCACCAGGACGGCGGACAGCAGGATATTGGCCCGACGGCGGCGGTCCCGTGCGCTCCGGGACAGCGGCGGAGCGGGGGAGTGGGAGTGTCCGTGCCCCATCAGCGGTTCGACCTCATCCGGGAAGCCTACAAGCAACCAGGCTCTTATTACGAATGAGTCTCATTACTACCGCCCCTCCGGTCCAGGGTTGCTAATGAGAATCATTTGCAATTAGCCTCGGGGCATGTCGAACGTGAAAACCGTCCCCCTGCCCTTGTCCGCAGCCGTCACCGGTGCCCTGCTCCTGTCCTCCTGCTCTACCGCCAGCCCGCCGATCCAAACGGAAACCGGTTCGTCCTCCCCGGCAACCGCCAACCGCCAGGAGGTCGGCGCGCTTGCCCCGCGGGCCGTGCTGACTTACGACGGCGGGCTGCTGACCGTGGACACTGAGACCGGGAAAGTGCTGGCAACCACAGAAACCGAAGGGTTCCTGCGCCTCAACCCTGCCGGCGACGGCCGGCACGTCCTCGTCAGCGCCGGGGACGAATTCCGCGTCTTCGACAGCGGCCTGATCGTCCAGGGGCACGGCGATCACCACCACTATTACGAACAAGGCCCTGCCTTGACCGGCGGTGCCGTCAAGGCCCCGGAAGCCGGTCACGTCGTCGTTCACGAGGGCCGGACGGCGCTCTTTGCCGACGGCAGCGGAACGGCGAGCCTTATGGACACCGGCGCGTTCGAGGACGGACGGGTGGATCCGGACGAGGTGGACGAGTATGCGGCTGATGCTCCCCACCACGGCGTTGCCGTTCCCTTGGCGGATGGCAACCTGCTGGTCACGGCCGGCACGGAGGAGTCCCGCAGTATGGTCCGCGTGCTTTCCGCGGACGGCGGGGTGCTGACGGAGACCACCGACTGCCCCGGCGTGCACGGCGAGGCAACCGCCAAACCCACCGCGCAGGGAGACGTAGTGGTGCTGGGCTGCGAGGACGGCCCGGTGATCTACCGTGACGGCGCGTTCTCCAAGGTCCCGGTACCCGAGGCGTACCAGCGCTCGGGCAACCTGTTCGGCAGTCCGGAGTCCTCCGTGGTGCTCGCCGACTACAAAACGGATCCCGACGCCGACCTGGAACGTCCCACGCGCATCGGGCTGATCGATACCGTGGCCGGCGCCGTCAAGACCGTTGACCTGGGTTCCGCCTACTGGTTCCGTTCACTGGCCAGGGGGCCTGAGGGCGAAGCCGTGGTGCTCACGTACAACGGCAAGCTGGTGATCCTGGACGAGGAGACCGGCGAGACCATCCACGAGGTTCCGGTGGTGGGAGCCTGGGAGGAGCCGGCGGAGTGGCAGCTGCCTGCACCGGCGGTGAAGGTGGGGGCCGACGGACTGGCCTACGTGACCGAGCCCGCGGCGAAGAAGCTGCACGTCGTGGACCTCGCGGCCGGCACCGTCCTGTCCAGCTTCGACCTGCCCGAAGCTCCCACGGAAATGGCCATTGTCACCGGTGAAGCGGAAGGTGCAGGTCACGGGCACGGAGACCACCACGATGACGGGCACGGGCATGACGGCCACGACCACGGGCATGATGAGGACTGATATGTTTCCGCCCGCTTTCCCCGGGAACAACCATCACGGTGCTGGGGATCGTGCTCTACGGGGCAGCGGCAGTGATCGGCCGCTTATCACGGGCCGGATCCGGCCCGGGCATCCCCGGCAGTGCTGATCCGGGCGGCGAGTCCGGTGGCCGAGTCGATGAAGGCCTCGGGACCAAGGACGGTGAACGGAGCGTCGAAGCGCAGGGCCCAGGACATCAGCCCGGCCCAGGACCAGGATCCCACCCGGACGCGGCAGGCCGTATCCGACACCTGCTGCAGTTCCCCGTCGCCAAGCCACGGTGCAATGTCCGTTGCGGGAAGTTCAAGGAGAAACTCTCCGAAACAGGGCCAAGCGTCACCGCCCTTCGCGCCCTTCATCCGCGCAGTAAGGAAGGAGCCAGCGTCGCCGGTCGGGATGTCGCGCCGGGTGAACCGTCCGCCGCCCGGAGATTTCGGCACCATCCGGTCCAGGCGGAAGATGCGCCAGTCCGCTTTGTTCAGGTCCCAGGCCACCAGGTACCAGCGGCCCTGCCAGGCGACGACGGCGTGCGGCTCCGCGCGCCGGGGCGGCCCGGATTCGTCCCCGTCATAGTCGAAGCGGACAATGCGCTGATCCCGGGTGGCCAGGCTGACCGTTTCGAGGACTTTCGGATTCACGCGGGCCGCTGGACCGGCGTCGGTAAACCGGATGCCCTCCACGCGGTGCCGCAGCCGGGAGGGCATGACCTGCTTCACCGTCGTCAGCGCCCGGGCCGCGGCGTCGTCGAGGTCCACCCCGCTGGAGGGCGCGCTTTGCAGCGCCACTGCAATGGCCACCGCCTGCTCGTCATCAAAGAGCAGCGGCGGCAGTTCCGCACCCGCGGCCAACCGGTAGCCGCCGTCGGGCCCTTTGACCGCGGTGATCGAATACCCGAGTTCACGGAGCCGGTCCACATCGCGCCGAACCGTCCGGGAGGTCACCTCCAGGCGCTCCGCAAGGACCTGTCCCGGCCAGTCCCGGCGGGACTGAAGCAGCGACAGCAAAGCGAGCATTCGGGACGAGGTTCCGGGCATGTTTGAAGTATCCCGGAAATAGAGGACATAACCTGTCCGCTACCAGGGTCAGTCTGGTTGGTGAGCCGCAAAACGCGGCCGTTGACGAGGCAGAGGACCGATCCCATGAGCATCAGCACCACCACCCACCTGAATTTCCGCGGAACCGCAGGCCAGGCACTGGAGTTCTACCAAAAAGTCTTCGGCGGCACGTTGACCGCCGCCACCTACGGCGACTTCGGGATGCCGAAGGAGGTCCCGGGCGCGGACAAGATCGTGTTTGGGCAGGTCGAATCCGAGGACGGTTTCCGAGTGATGGCCTACGACATTCCCGGCCAGGACAGCACCGACCCCGCCGAGACCGCCGGCATCACCCGGCGGGAGAACGGTGCCACGATCACCGACCGTACATTTTTCCAGTCCCTGCGCGGGCAGAGCCTGTCGGAGGTCGAGACCCTGTGGGAGGGGCTGGCCGACGGCGCCCAGATCATCGAACCGCTGGCCGCTTCCGCGTGGAGCCCGGGGTTCGGAATGCTCACGGACCGCTTCGGCGTGACCTGGGTGATCGACGTCGAGGCACCCTATAACGGCTGAGCCGGGCGCGGGACCGGCTCCCCGCACCAGAGGCGAGAGCCGGTGGCCGTTAGTCCCGGGACTCGTTGCCCGCACCGGTACGGTTGGCCACCACCGGCTGCATGCCGGTGTAGCCTTCCCGCGCTGCTGCGATCTCGGTGACGCGGTCGCGGCAAAGCCGCCAGCCGAGCATCAGCAGCGGAATGATGACCACCAGTGAGGCGATGGTCCAGGTGCCCACTGGCGAATCGAACGCCATCAGCACCAGCACGGCGAGCAGGAACGCGAGCGTGATCCAGCCGCTGACCGGGGCACCGGGCATCCGGAAGGCGGGCCGCTCCAGCTCGCCGCGCTTCGCCCGCCGGGTCAGTGCCATCTGGCACAGGACGATCATGGCCCAGGTGCTGATGATGCCCAGGGAAGCGACGTTCAGGACGATTTCGAACGCTGCGGCGGGCACCACGGCGTTGAGCACCACACCGAGCAGGGCAACCACGGCGGTCAGCGCGATGCCGCCGTAGGGGACACCGGCCTTGTTCATGCGGGCGGCGAACTTCGGGGCGGAGCCGGCCACGGACATGGAGCGCATGATCCGGCCGGTGGAGTACAGACCGGCGTTCAGCGAGGACAGCGCCGCGGTCAGGACCACCAGGTTCATGATGGCGTCCACGCCGTCCACCCCGATGGAGCCGAAGAACGTGACGAACGGGCTTTCCCCGGCCTTGTAGGAGCTGTAGGGCAGCAGCAGCGAGAGCAGGACGAGCGTGCCGACGTAGAACACGGCGATGCGCACGATCACCGTGTTGATTGCCTTGGGCATGATCTTTTCCGGATGCTTGGTTTCGCCGGCCGCGGTGCCGATCAGTTCGATCGAGGCGTAGGCGAAGACCACGCCCTGCAGGACGACGACGGCGGGCAGCAGGCCGTTGGGGAAGAGGCCGCCGTTGCCGGAGATGAGACTGAAGCCCACCTGCTGGCCCTCCACCGGGGTGCCGAAAATGACAAAGCAGATGCCCACGATCAGGAAGGACACCAGGGCCACCACCTTGATCAGTGCGAACCAGAACTCAAGTTCGCCGAACACCTTCACGCTGATCAGGTTCAGGCCCAGCACCAGGATCAGGGCGGCCAGCGCCCAGGTCCACTGCGGCACGTCGGCGATCGGCGGCCAGTACTTCTTGAAGAAGTTCATGTAGAGCGCGACGGCGGTGATGTCCACGATGGCGGTCATGGCCCAATTCAGCCAGTACAGCCAGCCGGAGACGAAGGCCGCCTTCTCGCCGAAGAACTCGCGGGCGTAGGAGACGAACGAGCCGGAGGAGGGCCGGTGCATTACCAGTTCGCCCAGGGCACGCAGGATCATAAAGGCAAAGAAGCCGCAGACGGCGTAGCTGATGACCAGCGACGGACCGGCCGTGGCCAGGCGTCCGCCGGCACCCATGAACAGTCCGGTGCCGATGGCCCCGCCGATCGCGATCATCTGGACCTGCCGGGGCTTGAGCCCCTTGTGGTACCCCTCGTCCTCGTGTTCGATGCCGGCGTCGGAAGTGCCCTTCGGGACCGTGGAGTCCGGGAGGGCCGCTTGCTGCGTCATGGGTGGTCGGTCCTTTGATCGGCTCAGCCCGGGGGTTGGCCCCGGGCTGAAAGGTGGCGGGCGGCTCGCCGGTGAACGAAGCCCGGGAAAAATGACAAGGTTTACGGTGTGCGTGCCTCAACAAGTTTGCCGCTTCGGAGTGAGCCCGCCGAAACGGACGACGGCGGACCCCACAACATTGTTCGGCCCGCTAACGACTGATGCACCCGTAGACTATGGCACCAGTCACAGCGAAGCGTCAAAACGGAAGCATGGTGACTATTTGCCCGGGGCAGGCTGCCCGGCCCGATGGGAGCCGGGCCGGGCAGATGGTGAGGGGCAGGGGGCGGAGTGCTAGAAGGGGGCGGTGCCGGACCTGTCGATGAACGTGCCGGTGGGGCCGGAGCCGCCGCGGGTGGCCAGCTCCACGATGGCGTCCGTTCCCTCGCGTATTGTTTGGGTGCCCTGCCGCCCGTTGAAATCAGTGGCGGTGTAGCCCGGGTCCGCAGCATTGATGCGAAGCTCAGGGAACGCCTTGGCGTACTGCACGGTCAGCATGGTGACGGCGGACTTGGAGGAGGTGTAGAGCGGCATCATCACGGTGGACTCGACGCGCTCCGGGTCGTGTACAAAGCCGAAGGAGCCCACGCCGCTGGTGACGTTCACAACCGTTCCCTCGGCGGACTCGCGCAGGAGCGGTAGGAAAGCGTGCATCATGCGGACGATGCCCACCACATTGGTGCCGTACACCGCCTCTGCGTCCGCTGCCGTCAGTTCTTCCGCCTGGGCGAAGGGTCCGGGAATGCCCGCGTTGTTGACCAGGACGTCCAGGCCGCCGGCGGCTGCCACCGTTTTGGCGGCGGCCTCCACGGAGGAATCGCTGGTGACATCGAGCTGGACGAACGTGCCGCCAAGTGCTTCGGCCGCTTCCCGCCCGCGGATTTCATCGCGTGCCCCCATCCAGACGGTATGCCCCGCTTCGAGGAGACGGCGTGCTGTTTCATAACCCAGGCCTTTGTTGGCGCCGGTAATCAGTGTTGTTGTCATGGCCTTAGTCTTGATCCGCTGAGGACGGATGTCATGGCACGGGTCAGCATATGGACTGTCAGTGCCACCCAGAACCGGTGTGCTGCTGTCAGACTCTCTCCATGCAGGATTCTGACTTGGGTGCCCTTCTCCGTTCCTGGCGTGACCGCCTGCAGCCGGCGGACGCGGGTCTGCCCGTCTACGGGTTCCGGCGGGCGCCGGGGCTGAAGCGGGAGGAGCTGGCCCAGCTGGCAGGCCTCAGTGTTGATTACCTGGTGCGCCTTGAGCAGGGCCGCGCCCGCCGGCCCTCCGCCCAGGTGGCGGCGGCGCTGGCACGTGCGCTGCAGCTGAGCGACACCGAACGCTCATACCTCTTTGAGATTTCCGGGCTGCTTCCACCCGGGCCCGGAGAAGTTCCAACGCATATCCCGCCCGGTGTGCAGCGGCTGGTGGCGCGGCTCGGTGAAGTGCCGGTGGCAGTGTTCACCGGTGCCTGGGACCTGCTCACCTTCAGTCCGCTGTGGGCGGCCCTTCTCGGGGAGCCCGTCCCGCCCGACAAGGGGCGTCCCAATCTCCTGCGCTCGCACTTTGCCGGGAGAACGCTGGGCAGCAGCAGGACCCGGATCATCTGTCCGGAGGGCAGCCTGGAGATTTTTGAAGCCTCCCTGGTGTCGGACCTGCGCCGCGCTCACGGGCGGTACCCGCATGACGGCAGGGTGCAGGAGCTGGTTGCTGATCTGACAGCGTCCAGTGAACGGTTCCGCGCACTGTGGGACAGCGGAACCGTCAGCGAGCACCAGTCCGAAAGGAAAGTGGTGCAAAACGCCGTCGTCGGCGACGTGGAGCTGGACTGCGACATTTTCACCGTGGCCGGCACGGACCTGCACATTGTCGCCTACACCGCTGCCGCCGGATCCGAGGCTGCGGGGAAACTCGATTTCCTGCGCGTCTCGGCTGTCGCGGCCAGGGCACTTCAGCTGGACGGCTGAGCGGAGGCCGCCGCGCCGGCCACAGCACGCTCACCACCCGCCGCGCGTGGGCGTGTGCCCCTTCCGGGCGTCGTCGGGCATCGGCATTTCGGCACGCAGGCCCAGCAGCCGGATGGGCCGGCCCGGTTCGATGGCGCCGGCCAGGTCCAGCGAGCGGGCGAGGACGTCCTCCCGGTCGAAGGTCTCGGTAATCTTCTTCGCGTGGGTTTTGGTGGTGAACGGGGCGTACCGGACCTTCAGGGTCAGCCCGATTACCGGCCGGCCTTCTGCAGCGACATCCTCCAGCACCTGAGCGGCCAGCTCCCGGACGGCGGCTTCCACCTGCGCCGGGTCGCTGAGGTCCTGCTGGAAGGTGGTTTCCCGGCTGTGCCCGCGGGCCACCCACGGGGTGTCATCCACGGTGCTGCTGCCGTCCCCGCGGCCCAGCTCGGCGTACCAGGGACCCATCTTGGGACCGAATTCCGGGACCAGGGACTGCGGATCGGCGGCGGCGAGTTCGGCCACGGTCTTGATCCCAATCTTTGCCAGCCTGCCGGAGATTTTATTCCCCACGCCCCACAGCTCCTTGGTGGGCCGGCCACCCATGACCTCCAGCCAGTTCTCCTTGGTGAGGCGGAAGACGCCGGCCGGCTTGCCGAGGTCGGTGGCGTTTTTGGCCCGGACCAGGGTGTCGCCGATGCCCACGCTGCAGTGCAGCTGCGACTGCTCCAGGACTGCTGCATGCAGCTCCCGCGCATAGGCCTCGGGATCGCTCGTGGACGTGCCGACGAAGGCCTCGTCCCAGCCCAACACCTGCACGACGGCGCCGGGCTGGGCGCGCAGCGTCGACATCACCGTTTCCGATGCCGCGAGGTAAGCGTCGGCGTCGACCGGCAGGATCACGGCGTCGGGCACCTTCCGGGCGGCAATCCGCAGCGGCATGCCGGAACCGACGCCAAACGCCCGTGCCTCGTAGGAGGCGGTGGACACTACCGCCCGTTCGGTCGGGTCGCCCCGCCCGCCGACAATCACCGGCTTGCCCGCCAGCTCGGGGCGGCGCAGCACCTCGACCGCCGCAATGAACTGGTCGAGGTCAACGTGCAGTACCCAGGAGTCTTCGCTCACGCGACCAGTGTGCCGCAGCCAACGCGGCCGGGACCAGCATAATTACCTGCCTACGTTGCCCTCGGCCGGGTCGGGTGCAAGACTCCGGGAATGAATGATGCCTACCAACGGCTCGGACCCCTGCTGCGGCCCGGCGAGCAGCTCCGCTGGAGCGGGCGGCCGGATCCGAAATCCCGTTTCGCCAAGGCCGATCTCTTCCTGGTGCCGTTCAGCCTTTTCTGGGCAGGTTTCGTGTTTGTGTGGGAATGGCTGGCCGTCACCCGCGATGCCCCGTTGCTGTTTGTCCTGTTTGGGATCCCGTTTGTGCTGATGGGCCTGTATCTGGTCTTCGGACGCTTCATCTATAAAAAACGCCGCAAAGCGTCCACGGTTTACGGGCTGACGGATTCGCGGGCAATCGTGTCCACCCGTCCGGGGGCAGTGCAGGAGGTGGGGCTGTCGGGCGTTCCGGTCAGCACCACCCGCTCCCGGGACGGCCGGCATGCCACGGTTCTTTTCGGAAACAGCCCGTTACAGGCGGCTGCCTACCAGAACACCGGGTTGGATTTCTTTGCTTTCGGTTCTGCGCAAGCGGTGGGGTTCTACGACGTAGCCGACCCTGACGAGCTGGTCCGCGAACTGAACCTGGTTCATCGGTAATCAGGCAGGATCAGCTGACCAGACCTTGCCGCGCCGATGTTCCTATCCGTGGCCTCCGGCCAACCGGGCAACCTGCCGGAGGATGCGTGCCGCCCGCACGTCGTCGTTGGTGGCGGTAACAATCTGAAGCAGGACGGGATACCGGGCCGTGCGGCTGAGCGCGGTAAACGCGGCGGCTGCAGCGGGATGGGCGTCGAGAGCGGCCTGCAGATCCGCAGGAACGTCCAATGCGGCAGTTCCCGGGTAGGCATTCTCCCAGCGGCCATCCGCTTGGGCCCGACTGATCTCGGCGTGGCCGCGCTCACGCATTCGGCCGGCCGCAATGAGTCCTGCAGTCAGTTCGATGTTCCGCTTCGACCACAGCGACCGGGCCCGCCGCGGTGTGAAGTGCTGCCGGTAAGTCGTCTGGTCCACGGAGTTCCTTCGCCCGTCTATCCAGCCGCTGCACAGGGCTTCCTCCAGGGCCTGCGAATAGGTCAACGACGTTGGCGTTTGGGTCCCCTTCTTGGCGAGAACGAGCCAGACGCCGTTGCTGGCCGATTCGTGTTTCTCCAGCCATGCCCGCCACGCCGCGGCGTCGGCCACCGTGAGTTCGGGGACGGCTGGTGCTGAGGTTCCGGGCATGCCTCGAGTCTCCCTCATAAAGAGGACAGCCTTTGTCCGGTACCGGTGCATTGCTCCGCCTCCGAAGGCGAGGAAAGGCCGGGCCGCCCCTGCAGGGGCGGCCCGGCCTTTTGGTTCATGGACCTACTTCTGGTCCTCGTCCTTATTGCCGCTCATCTTCTCCTTGACCTTGTCCTTGGCCTGATCAACCTGCTCGGGGTGGTCCTTGGCCGCGTCCTTGGCCTTGTCTGCCATGCCGCCCAAATCTGCCATGGGATTCTGCCTTTCCTCACTGGGGGTTGAGGCTCAGGTCCAGCTGCCTCGGTGGGTATTCCCCATCGTGCACCCGGCCGCGGCCGGGCGTAACCCCCGCCCGGTCCGGCAACGGACCGCACTTCCCTTGACTAAGCGTTTTCTACCCGGATCAGGATCTTGCCGGTGGTGCCGTTTTCGACGGCGTCATGCGCGGCTGCGGTTTCCTCCAGCGGGAACCAGGTCAGCGGCAGCCCGGCGGACTCGCCCACGGGCAGCACGCCATCGCGCAGGGCGGCGGTGATGTCCTCCGCCGCGGCATGTTGGGCCGCCTCGCCGACCGTGTAGATGAGCACGCCCTGCCAGCGCACGTTCTTGGCGAAGCTGGCGACGATCGGCGCGGTGAACTCCTCGCCGTTGTTGTTCGCGTAATAAGCGATGCTGCCGTGGTTGGCGATCACCTCCACGTCGAGGGCGGCATTCTGTGCGGGGGAGACCTCTACTATCTGGTCGACGCCGTCCGGGGCGATCTCGCGGATCCGGTCCGCCTCGGCGTCGTCCGGGTAGCGGACAACGCGGTGCGCGCCGGCGGCGCGGGCCAGTTCGGCTTTCGCGTCGCTGCTGACGGTGGCGATCACGGTGGCGCCGGCCCAGACGGCCAGCTGGATGGCGGCGTGACCCACGGCTCCGGCCCCGCCCTGCACCAGGACCGTCCGTCCGGACAAGGCGCCCGGAGCGAGCCGCGCCGGTCCGTCTTCGTGCACGGTCAGGGCACGATGTGCGGTCATGGCGGGCACGCCGAGGCTGGCGGCGACGTCGAACCCGATGCCCTCGGGCAGCTTCACCGCCCGGTCGGCGGGAAGAACCGTGAATTCCTGGGCGGTTCCGGTCGGCCGGCCGTGGGCCGCGAGGTAGATCCACACCCGGTCTCCGGGCTGCAGATCGGTGACCCCCTCGCCGACGGCGTCAACCGTTCCGGCGCCGTCCTGGTTCGGCACCACCTCGGGGAAGGGAGGATCACCGGCGGCCCTGGCCTTCCAATCGGTGGGGTTCACACCGGAGACGGCCACGCGGACGCGGACCTCGCCCGGGCCGGGCGCCGCGACGTCGCGCTCCGTGAGCGAGAGGACGGATGAAGGACCTGTGGCGGAGTACACAATTGCTTTCATGGGCGGTACAAGTCACCCGGTGCACCTTCTATTCCCGGGCCGGGTCCGACGGCGCCGGGCCGTACGGGTTACTTGAGCGAGTAGGCGCCGCTCTGGGAAACCACATAAAGTCCCACCGTGCCGCTCCCGCCCTGGGCCATGATGGATTTGGCCCTTACCTTGACGTCAAAGGTTCCGTCCGGGTTTTCGAAGACGTCGTAGAGCAGGTCCGGGCTGTTCTGCAGGGAGTCCGCGACTATCCGGCGCGCATCCTCGGCGGTCACGGTTGGAAGCGTGGGCCAGGCCGCAGCGTCCTCGGGTGAGACGCCGGCGTTAATCAGGTCTTCCCGGGTTTGGCCCGGACTGAGCGGCTGGGGATTGCGCTGGACCGGTGGGACGGACGGGTCGGCTGCCGCCGCCGTCGACGGGGCCGGCGCCGGGGAGGAGGGGGGTGGGGCAGCGGACACTGCCGTGGGTTTCACCGTTGGTGATGCCGTCGCGGAAGGTGGCGCTGGAGTAGAAGGGGCCGACCGTGCGGTGCCCTGGGCGTCGCTGCTGCAGCCCGCCGCCAGCAGAACTGCGAGTGCCAGGGCGGCGGCCCGGCCCGGTCCAAAATCCTTCTGCACTTTCATGACCCCCCTAGTCGAATGTTAGGGAGCCTATCGGAGTCCGGAAATCCGGGCAACGGCCGGACGCCGCCGTTTGCCCTCCGGCCGGGCCGTCGCACACGCTCCCGGACGTAGGCTGGAAGCATGCGACACGAAACCCTCTGGGAAGCCAAAAAGCGACAGAACCCCGGACACTCGGCCTGGTACATCTCCCGGTTCGAGCAGATGCGCCGCGACGGTGCGGACCTGCACGGCGAAGCCCGGCTGATTGACGCCATGCTGCCCCGCGGCGCCCGGATCCTCGACGCCGGCGCCGGTCCCGGCCGGGTGGGCGGCGAACTGGCCCGGCGCGGGCACACCGTGGTGGGCGTGGACGTGGACCCCGAATTGATCGACGCCGCCCGGCAGGACTTCCCGGAGGTGCAGTGGTTCGTCGGCGACCTGGCCGAACTGGACCTGCCCGCCGAAGGCGTGGCTGAGCCGTTTGACCTGATTGTCTGCGCCGGCAACGTCATGACGTTCCTAGCCCCGGGCACCGCCGTGGACGTGCTGACCCGGATGCGCAGCCACCTGGCCGCGGACGGGCGGATTGTGACGGGCTTCGGCGGCAACCGCGGCTACGCCTTCGACACGTTCTTCGACGACGCCGCCGCGGCCGGACTCGAGGTGCAGCAGCGCTTCTCCACGTGGGACCTGCGCCCGTTCACACCGGAATCGGACTTCCTGGTGGCGGTGCTGGGCCGGGCCTAGCCGCCGGTTTTCGGGCTGACGGTTATCCGCGGGCTTCCGGTTCCTGCCCTGTCCTGCGGCGCATTATGCGCAGGAACCGGAAACCAGCGGACCGCAAGCAGTGCATAGGCCAGCAGGAAAGCCAGCGAAAACGGCAGGGCCGCCAGCGGCATATCGGTGGCGTTGGGGTCCGACAGCCCGGCCGCCCCCAGAGCAAAAACGCCCACATTGTTGATGACATGCAGGGCGATTGCCGCCTCGAGGCCGCCGGTTCGCCAGGCCAGCCAGCCCGTGACAACGGCAAAGGCGGCAACATCAATCTGCCCCACGAGCCCGTACCCGTGGCCGAGTACAAACAACGGAACCGGGAGCAGGATCGCAAAGGCCGGATGCCGCAGCCAGGAACCTATGCCCTGCATCAGCAGGCCGCGGAAGGCGTATTCCTCGGCGGCGGCTTGAAGCGGCACAACGGCCAGGATCACCAGCAGCAGAAGCCACGTGTTGCCGGAACTTCCGTCCCGGCTGCCCTCACCGCCCTGCACCCAGGCCTCCGGCAACAGCAGGCTCAGGCCGTTCCACACCACAAAAAGGACAGCGGCCAAGCCGAGCAGGCGGGGAAAGAAGCGCCAGCGCAGCCGGCCGGTGACGGATGAGAGTGTGCCGGCCGGACGCCGGCCGCCCCAGCGGACGCCCAGTGCTGCCGCGGGCCACAGAAGGCAGACTGTGGCAAGCATAAAGAGCAACTGGGCGGGATCGGTGAAGTCCGCGTCTACGGATACCGCCCGGTCCACGGCGGTGCCAATGGACGGCACGAAGACGCCCGCCACCACCAGCGCAACCACTGCCAGCAGCATCAGGGCAACGAACACAGCCAAGGCAACCAGGAAGGTGGTCAGCGGATGCCACCACCTGTTGCCGGGCCGGGCGAGAGCTGCCCGGTGATACGCGTAGGGCTCAGCCGGAAGTTGCGACGGCGGGCCAGGAACCGGAGACTCCGGGTGCGGGTCAGTGAAAGTCATGAAACCAGTCTGGCCGCAGCACGCCGGCCGCCGCTTCGGCCATCCGGCTCCCGCCGCCTGCCGGATGGAGGAGATAACCTCATGCTTTCGGCCAATTGCGGGCCCGTCGGACAGCTCATTAGGATCAGTGGATGCCCCCTCTGAGACAACGCCCCAGCGCCTGGAAAGTGGCCGGTGTTACTGCCGGAACCGGGGCGGCCGGGTTGTTGCTTTTCCTGGTGGCCCAAGGCGCCATGATGCCTCCCGAGGGGGAAGAGGTTACGGGCAGGTTCGCCGCCTTGATGGTCCTGGACTTCTTCCTGGGCCTTGCGGCCATCGGCCTGCTGCCCCTTGCCCTCCGCCGGGCGCCGGTGGGCGCCGGCCTGGCCATCATTGCCGTCAGCGGACTTTCGAGCCTGGCTTTCCCTGCGGCCTGCCTGTGCATTATCCGCATCGCGGGGCTGCGGCGTCCCCGGTACCTGGCCGCCACCGTGGCGGTCTTTGCCGCTGCGATGGCCGCCGGCGTCGCCCTTGACCCCGGCGACCCGGCCGAGGGCGGGACGTGGTGGGTGCTCCTGGTTGCCCTGGTCCCGTTGGTGGTCCTGGTGCTCATCGGCCTGAACCGCGGCGCCCGGCAGCAGCTGATCGTCTCGCTGCGCCACGAAGCGGACAGCGCACGCCGGGAACAGGACGCCCGGGCGGACCAGGCCCGGCTGGCCGAACGCACCCGGATAGCCCGGGAAATGCATGACACCTTGGCCCACCGGCTCAGCCTGATCAGCATGCATGCCGGAGCCTTGGAATACCGGACGGACCTGGACGCCGAGACCATCCGTTCCACGGCCGGGGTGTTGCGGGAGACCGCCCATAAGGCAGCGACGGAACTGCGCACGGTGCTGACGGTCCTGCGGGACGAAGAGGCGGAGGCCGCGCCCCAGCCGAACATCGCGTCCATTCCGGCGTTGGTGGACTCCGCGCGTGCGGCCGGCACCGACATCACCCTGAGGATTGAACCGCCCCTGCTGGCTGCTGAGGCCGATGCCCCTGCGGATGCCACATCCCGCCACCTGTACCGGGTGGCGCAGGAAGGCATTACCAATGCCCAGAAACACGCCCCCGGCCATCCGGTGACGGTGTCCCTGTCCGGTGCCCCCGGGCGCGGGATCACGGTGGAGGTGAGCAACCCGGTCTCCGGATCTCCGCGCCGCTCACCGGACGGACTGGGCCTGATCGGGCTGGCCGAGCGGGCCCGGCTGTCCGGCGGATCCTTCGAATCGGGTGCCCGCAAGGGCGTTTACACCACCAAAGTGGAGGTGCCGTGGTGAACGCGGACAAAGTGCGGGTCCTGGTAGTGGATGACGAGCCCCTGATCCGGGCGGGCCTGCGGCTCATCCTCGACGGGGCTCCGGACCTTTCCATCGTCGGGGAAGCGGGCGACGGCGAAACAGCCGTCCGGCTCGCTGCCGACCTGGAACCCGACGTCGTGCTGATGGACATCCGCATGCCGCGCCTCAGCGGGATCGCGGCCACTGAACGCATGACTGCGTTGCCCGCCCCGCCGCGGGTAATTGTCCTGACCTCGTTCGACACGGACGACTTCATTCTGTCCGCGCTGCGGGCCGGGGCCAGCGGTTTCCTGCTGAAGGACACCGCGCCGGCCGACATGGTCTCAGCCGTCCGCGCCGCGGCGGAGGACAACCTGCGTTTCTCCCCGGGAATCCTCAAACGTATTGTCGCGGCGGCGGCCACCGTCCGGCCGGCCCCCGCGGTGCAGCACAACCCCCTGAAGGAGCTCAGCGAGCGGGAGCGTGCCGTCGCCCGTGCGGTTGCCCGCGGCCTGACCAACACGGAAATAGGGGCTGAACTTTTCGTCAGTGTGGCTACGGTGAAATCCCATATTGCCAGCGCCTTCACCAAACTCGACGTCACCAACCGCGTTCAGTTGGCCGTGACCGTCCTCCAGACCGAATCACCGGCCGGGTAGGTCCGGGACCGTTGCCGCCCTGCTTCCCCTATAGGGGACGCGCCGCGGACTGACCTGCGGGGGTGGTCGCAGCCGGAGGCACAGTGCCTGCCGCCGGCGGCACCGGTGCAGGGGCGTCCAGCACGGCTCCCGTCACCGGATCCACCACCGGTGCCGGTTCGTTGTTCTCATCCTTCAGCTGCTTCACCTCCGATTTGAAGATGCGCAGGGACTGACCGACGCTGCGCGCCAGCCCGGGAAGCTTCGGTGCGCCAAACAGCACAATCGCCAAAACAACCACTACTAGGATTTGCCAGCCTTCAAGCCTCATAACGGGAACCTTCCGTGGGGGTGGATGTGGATAACGCAGGGGTGGCGCCGTGCAGGGCGCGGATCAGGGCACGGTCGCGGTCGCACAGACACTGGCTGCCGACGGCGGAGTCCGGGCAGTTCAGTTCGAAGCCGTGGTACGCGCCGGGATACACATGCAGCTCGGTGGGGACCCCGGCCTGCAGCAGCCGCGAAGCATAGGAAATGTCCTCATCGCGGAACAGGTCCAGCTCACCGGTCTGGATCAGGGTGGGCGGCAGACCGGACAAGTCCCGGGCGAGGGCGGGCGCGGCATAGGGGGAAACGGCCGGCGTGCCGCCCAGATAGCAGTTCCACGCGAACTCGCTGTGGGCCCGGTTCCAGGTGGGAATGGCACCGAACTCCCGGGCCGACGCGGAGGTGTGCGAGGGATCCAGCATCGGATACATCAGGTAGGCGAAGGCAAGCGGAGGGCCGCCGGCGTCGCGGTTGCGGAGGGTGAGGGCCGCGGCCAGGCCGCCGCCGGCGCTGGAACCGGCTACTGCCACCCGCGCCGGGTCCACGGACAGGGCCTCCGCCGAGGCAAAAAGCCAGGCCAGCCCCGCGGCAACGTCTTCCAGCGGCGCCGGAAAGGGATGTTCCGGTGCCAGCCGGTACTCCACGGCCACCACCACGGCCGCAGTCCGGGCGCACAAGGCGGCGCAGTACGGGGTGTCCAGCTCCACGTTTCCGGCAATCATGCCGCCGCCGTGAATCCAATAGACCGCCGGGTGCGGCCCCGGCCCCGACGGGGTGAACACCCGCAGGGTGACGCCGTCCGCGGCATGGTCGCGCACGGAAACGCCCGGCACGGCAGCTGTACCGGCGGGAGCCTCCGCGTTCCGGCGGAAAGCGGCCAGCTCCGCCAGCGAGGTGGGCGGGGGAAAGGAGAAGGAGTACTCCAGCCCGGGCTGCAGCTCCGGGTCCACCCGCGCCAGGAAGGGACCCATCAGGCCAGCGCGTCCGCGAACCAGCCGGTGATCGTGGCCGGGTGGGTGATGGCGGTGCCGACGACGACGGCGAAGGCCCCGGCATCCAGGGCTGCCCGCCCTTGCGCGGGGGTGTGGATGCGGCCTTCGGCAATGACCGGGCGGCCGCCCAGGTCCAGTCCGGCCAGTTCCCGCAGCAACTCCAGGTCCGGTCCGTCGGTCCGAGGCCGTTCCCCGGTGTAACCGGCCAGGGTGGTGCCGATAATGTCCGCGCCCGCCTCGGCGGCAGCCAAGGCGTCGGCCGCCGAGCCGCAGTCGGCCATGACCAGTGCCGGGGACTGCCGGTGCACGCCGTGGATGGTTTCGGCCAGCGTCAGGCCGTCCGGCCGCGCCCGGCGGGTGCCGTCCAGGGCCACGATGTGCGCCCCGGCGTTCGCACAGGCCAAGGCGTGGTGCAGCGTGGGGGTGATGAACACGCCGTCGTGCCCGTCCTTCCACAGCCCGATCACCGGCACCTCCACGGCTGAACGCACCGCCTGGATGTCGCCGATGCCCTGCACCCGGACGGCCGCCGCGCCGCCGATCACCGCGGACTGCGCCACCTGCGCGGTGGTGCGCGGATCGCGCATCGGCTCGCCGGGGTAGGCCTGGCAGGAAACGATCAGGGAGGAGCGCAGGGATTCGAGCTCAAACATGGGAACCTTCGGAAACGGGGGAGAGGGACAAGGCCCGGCGGGCGGCGCCGCGGATGGCCGCGGTTTCGCCCAGCTGGGCCGGAACGATGGGCAGATCGGTGAGCGGGCGCAGCAGTTCGCGGCGGGCGGCCTGCTCCATGGGGCCCCACCAGAGCGGGCCGGCAAAGGCCAGTCCGCCGCCCACCACCACGACGGCAGGGTCCAGGATGTTGGCCAGCCCGCCGATCGCGGAACCGGCCGCGGACGCACCGCGGCGCAGCGCCTCGGCGGCGACGGAATCACCGCCGGCGGCCAGCCGGTATACCTCGCGGGTGTCTTCGGCGTCGGTGCCGCCGAGCCGGGTGTACAGCGCAAAGATGCCGGGGCCGGAAGCGATGGCTTCCACGTGTCCGGCGCCGCCGCAGCTGCAGGGCAGCGGTTCGCCGCCCTCGTAGGCGAACGGCGAGGCGAAGTGGCCCACATGCCCGGCCGTGAAGGTGGCGCCCTCGAGGCATTCACCGTGCAGGACGTATCCGCCGCCCACGCCCGTGCCCATGCCGATGAACAGGACGCTGGGCACACCCGCGCCGGCCCCCAGCCAGCTTTCGCCGAGGGCATGGGCATGCACGTCGTTGAGTGCGGCGGCGGGCAGACCGGTCCGGGAGGTCAGCTCGGCGGTCAGGCAGGTGCCGGCCCAGCCCGGGATCGAGTCAGTGGCCGAGGTAACCACCCCGCGGCCGGAGTCGATCACCCCGGCGGAGCCGATGCCCAGTGCGTCCACCGCCAAGCCGCGGCGGGCCGCCTCGTCGAGCAGGGACCGCACCAGCCGGGCTGCCGTTTCCAGGACCTCGTCGGCCCCGGACTGTGACGGCGTGGGCACGGCGAAGGAGAACACCACGTGCCCGCCGGCGTCGACAATCCCGCCTGCGGTCTTGGTGCCGCCCAGGTCAAGCCCGATCACGTGGCGCATGGAAATCAGAGCAGCCCGTTGTGCTCGAGGACCGCGCGGATGGCTGCGGTTTCGGTCTCGTTCAGCGCTGCCATGGGGGCGGACATCACGTTGGTTTCGATGACGCCCAGCAGCATCAGGGCGGTCTTGAAGGCGCCCAGGCCGGCAGCACCGGGGGAGACCCGGCCGGGGGTGGGGGCGTAGACAATGTTGAACAGGTTCGCCAGGCGGTCCTGCAGGCGGGCTGCTTCGGCATAGTCGCCGGCCTGCGCGGCGGCGTAGAGGGCTGCGTAGCCTGCCGGGTCCACGTTGCCCAGGCCGGGAACGACGCCGTGCGCGCCGCCCAGCAGCGCGCCGTCGACCACCACTTCGTGGCCGGTGAAGACCGCGAAGTCCTCGATCTCCCTAGTGGCCAGCAGCAGCTGGCGGAAGGACACGTCGTCGCCGGAGGAGTCCTTCACGCCGGCCAGGACGCCGTCCTGCGCCAGGGCCACCAGCAGCGGCAGCGGCAGCTTGAAGTGGGTGCGGACCGGGACGTCGTAGGCGAACAGCGGCACGTCGAGGGCGGCGTGCAGGGCACGGAAGTGGGTTTCGGTCTCGGCCATGTCGGAGATGGCGTAGAACTGCGAGGTGGCCACAATCGCGTCCGCGCCGAGGTCGATCAGGCGCCGGCCTTCCTCGATCACGCGCGGGGTGGTCTGCTCGCTGGCTCCGGCAATGAGGGGGACCTCGCCGGCGTTGACCCCGGCGATGGTGCGCATCACGGTGTCGCGCTCGCCGTTGGTCAGGTACGGGACCTCGCCGGAGGAACCCAGCACGAACAGGCCGCTGACGCCGCCGTCGAGCAGGTACTTGGTCAGCTTCTCCAGCGAGGCGGTGTCAATGGCGCCGTCCGCGGTGCGGGGCGTGACGACCGGCGGGATAACGCCGTGGAAGCGGGACTTTGGTGCGTGTGACAAAACTTCTCCAGTGCTTGGTGTTGGTGCGGAATATAGGGGTGCGGGTCAGGCGTGCAGCAGGCTGGGTGCCGCGCCGAGGAGGGACTTGGTGTAGTCGTTGGAGGGCGAGTCGAAGACCTGCCGGGCGGGTCCTTCCTCGACAATCCGGCCGAAGTACATCACGCAGATCCGGTCCGATACGTAGCGGACGGTCTGGATGTCATGCGAAATGAACACCATGCCCAGGTTCAGGTCCCTCTTCAGGTCCGAGAGCAGGTTCAGCACCTGCGCCCGCACCGAAACGTCCAGCGCCGACGTCGGCTCGTCGGCCACAATCACCGACGGGTCCAGGCACAGCGCCCGGGCAATGGCCACGCGCTGGCGCTGGCCGCCGGAGACCTGGTGCGGAGTGACCTCGGCGGCGGACTGCGGCAGGCCGACCAGGCTGAGCAGTTCCTTCACCTTGGCGTCCCGGGTCTGCTGGTTGCCGATGCCGTGCACCTGCAGCGGGTCGGTGAGGATGTCATGGATGGTCATCCGCGGGTTCAGGGCGGTGGCCGGGTCCTGGAACACCACGCCGACATCGCGGCCGAAGGTCTTCTTCGAGGAAGAGGCCCGGGTGCTCACCTTTTTCCCGTGGAACAGGACCGAGCCCGACGTCGGCTCCTGCAGCCCGACGAGGACGGAGGCCAGGGTGGACTTGCCGCAGCCGGATTCGCCCACAATCCCCACGGTTTCGCCGCGCCGGACGGTGAAGTCCACGCCGTCCACCGCCTTGACGATGTTCGGGCGGAACAGGGACCCGGAGCGGGCCCGGTGATGGACCTTGACGTCCTTCAGTTCCAGCACGGGGGCGGTGTCTTCGTGTTTCGCGGTCATGAGTCCTGCCTTGCTGTTGTGCCGGATTCCACCAGGGCGGCCGGGGTGTGCGGTGTTTCGCCGGTTTCGTGGCTGGCCCAGAAATGGTCCTTGTTGCCCACGCGGACAAACTGCAGCACCTGGTTCGGATCGGCATCGGGACGCAGGGAGCGTTCAGCAAACCGGTCGCCGGGGGCGAAGTCCTTCGGGGAAGGAACCGTGCCGCGGATCTGGTGCAGCCGGTCCGCGCCGGCCTCGATGGAGAGCACCGCGCCCAGCAGACCGCGGGTATATTCGTGCCGCGGGTCGCCCAGCAGCTCGGGAACATCGGCGGATTCCACCACCTGTCCGGCGTACATAACGGTGACGCGGTGGGCCAGGGAGGCGACCAGGGCCAGGTCGTGGCTGACGAAGACCATGGCGAAGCCGAGCTGTTCACGCAGTTCGTTGAGCAGGTCCACCACCTGTTTCTGCACGGTGACGTCCAGGGCCGTGGTCGGCTCGTCCGCCACCACGATCCGAGGCGAGCGGGACAGGGCCATGGCAATCAGCACGCGCTGGCGCTGCCCGCCGGAAAGCTCGTGCGGGTAGCTCTTGAGTGTGCGCTCGGGATCCAGCTTCACCATTTCCAGCAGTTCGCGGGGGCTCTTCCGGCCGCCGCGGCGGGTCAGCTGGAGCATCTGGTCCTTGATGAGCATGGACGGGTTCAGCGAGCTGAGCGCGTCCTGGTAGACCATGGCAATCTGCTCTCCGCGCAGGCCCTTGTACAGCCGGTCGCGGTCCTTGGGGCTGTTGGTGAGCAGCTCCTTGCCACGGTACTTGATGGAGCCGGTGAGCCGGGCGGTGGCCGGCAGCAGCCCCATGATGGCGAGGGAGGTGATGGACTTGCCGCAGCCGGATTCGCCCACCAGGCCCATGGTTTCGCCCTCGCGGACGGTGAAGCTGACCCGGTCCACAATGGCGGTGTCGCCGTAGCGTTCCGGGAACCGGATGGAGAGGTCCCGAACCTCCAGGATCACCGGGGCGTCGGCGCTGACCGGGGGCAGCCGGTCGGAACGGCGGGACTCCGCGGCTGCCAGCAGTTCCAGCTCCGCGGCCAGGGCCTCCAGCGAGCCGGCCTTGGTGACGTTGGTGCCGGCGTCGGAGCGCAGCGACCCGGGCACGGCGGTGCCTGACGCGGCGGCACCGGCGGCCAGGTCGGCGTCCGTGCCGGTATCCGCTCCGCTGTCCGCAGGGGCAGTGAGCGGAGAGTCGGCCAGCGAGGTGCCGGCGGGATCCAGCACGGAAGGCTGGGCGGCAGTGGCCACGGCGTCGGCGGCCCGCTTCTTCCTGCGGCGGGTGCCCGGGTTGACCATGGCGTCGGTGAGGCCCTCGGCCAGGATGTTCAGGGCCAGGACGGTGAGCAGGATGGTGATGCCGCCGAAGGTGGTGGGCCACCAGGCGCCGGAGAAGACCACGTTGCGGCCGTCGGCCATGACGTTGCCCCAGGAGGCGGCGGGCTGCTGCACGCCGGCGCCGAGGAAGGACAGCGAGGCTTCCAGGATGATCGCGTCGGCCACCATCACGGTGGCGAACACCAGCACGGGGGCCGCGCAGTTGCGGGCGATGTGCCGAAGCAGGATGTAGGTGCGTCCCGCCCCAATGACGCGTTCGGCGCGCACGTAGTCCTCGCCGTACTGGGCCAGCACGTTGGCGCGGACCACGCGGGCAAGCTGCGGGGTGTAGACAATGGCGATGGCCAGGATCAGCACCGGAACGGTGGAGCCGAACAGGTTCAGGGAATGTTCCCGCAGCGCAAACAGCAGGGCTGCGGCCAGGGCGATGCCGGGGAAGGCCATCATGATGTCCAGGATCCGCATTACGGTCTCGCTGACGGCCTTGCGGGACGTGGCGGCGACGGCGCCCAGGATGGAGCCGAGCACCAGGGCCAGGGCCACGGCGCCCAGGCCGATGGAGATGGAGACCCGTGCCCCGTAGAGCATGCGGGAAAACACGTCGTAGCTGGAGCCGTCGGTGCCGAAGAGGTGGTCGCCGGCGGGGGAGAGGACGGGGGCGGTGGATTCGTTTTCGCCGAAGGGGGCGAGGAAAGGCCCGAAGATTGCCACGAGGACAATAAAGGCCAGGAATCCGAGGGCGAGCTTGGAGCTGATGCTCAGCGCGGTGAAGCGGGCTCCGGTGTTGCTGAGCCGTTCGGTAAGTCCGTTGCGCATGGTTACACCGTCCGGATTCGAGGGTTGATGAGCAGGTAGAGCAGGTCAACCACAATGTTGACCAGGACAAAGGCGACGGCGATGGTCAGCACGGCGCCCTGCACCAGGTTGGTGTCCGACGTCGTCAGGCCCACCACAATGAGATCGCCCATGCCGTTGAGGCTGAAGATTTTTTCGATGACGACGGCGCCGCCCAGCAGGTAGCCGACGCGCAGGCCCAGCACGGTCACCGGGGTGACCAGTGCGTTGCGCAGCACATTGCGGGCCACCACGGTGCGGTACGGCACGCCGTTGCCGATGGCCGTGCGGACGTAATCCCGGTCCAGCTCCTCCACCATGGAGGTACGCACCACGCGGATGAGTGAGGCGGAGACGGGGATGCCCAGCGCCAGGGCCGGCAGCGCCATGGAATACAGCCAGCCGACAAAGCCGTACTGGTCCGCCCAGGCCAGGCCGCCGGTGGGGAAGATGGAGCCTTCGGGCAGGGCGAACCACTGGATCAGCAGGATGGCCAGCCAGAAGGAGGGAGTGGCAATGGCCGCAATGGAGAAGATACGGATGGCCTGGTCCGGCCAGCGGTCCCGGTACAGGGCCGCGGCCACGCCGAGGACGAGGGAGAGGACAACGGCCAGCAGGATGCCCAGGAAGGTCAGTTGCAGGGTGACCGGGAAAGCGGTGGCAATCTTGGTGGCCACGGACTCTTCGGGCGGGTTGGTGGTGCCGAAGTCCAGCCGGATCACACCGCCCAGGTAGCGGAAGAACTGGATCACGAGGGAATCGTTGAGTCCGCGCTCCTCGCGCCAGGCTTCCTTGGCCTCTTCGCTGGCATTCTCGCCGAGGACGGCGGTGGCTCGGTCAGCCGGTACCACCGAGAGCACGATAAAGACCATGATGGTCACGCCCAGCAGCATGACCGGCAGGGCAGCCAGCCGGCGGCCCAGCAGGCGGATAAACGTTGTCACTTCCATAACTCCAATACAGGGGAGGCCGGCGGGACGCCCCGGGGGAGGCGTCCCGCCACAGGTGGTGGTGCTATTTGCGTCCTACCCCGATGAAGGACACGCCGGTGGTGGGCAGCGGCTGGAAGCCGTCCAGCGCGTTGCTGTCCCAGGCGGTGGGCAGCTTGCGGTGGAATAGCGGGTACAGCGGGGCCTCTTCAGCCACGATGTTGACCACTTCGGCGTGGATCTTCTTCGCCTCGTCCTCATCCACCTGTACGGCTTGGTCCAGCTTCTGCTGCACGGTGGCGTACTCGGGGGTGGTGTTCCAGCCGGCACGGCCTTCCATCCAGGTGGCGCCGCGGTAGAACCAGCTGAGCAGGATGTCGCCGTCGTTGCCGAACACGGAGGGGTCACCGGGGGCGCACAGCACGTCGAAGTTCTTGCCGCCCACCTTTTCCGGGGCGTACACGGCCGCGGACTGCAGGATTTCCAGGGTGGTGGTCACCCCGATGGCGTCCCAGTACTCCTTGATCAGCGGCACCACGCGGGTGACCCAGCCGGTGTCGGTGGAGGTCAGCGTGATGGTCATGTTCTCCATCCCGGCCTCGGCGAGCAGGGACTTGGCCTTGGCGGCGTCGAAGCCGTAGTTGGTGGAGGCCTTGGTGTAGGAGGGGTGGCCTTCCTGGAAGTACGACGACGCCGCGGTGGCGTTGCCCAGCAGGGCCTTGGAAATGACCGCATCGGTGTCGATGGCGTAGTGCAGGGCCTGGCGCACCCGCTTGTCCGAGAACTTCTCCGAAGCGCAGTTGAACATCAGGAACAGCAGCCCGAACGACTGTACGGATTCCACGTCCACCTTGGCGGCCAGCTGGTCAACGTCCAGGTACGGAACGTCTTCAATGGCCTGGGCCCGGGACGGGACGGCGGCCACGCGGGCTGCCGGGTCGGCCAGCAGCAGCCAGGTCATGTCTGCCACCCGGGCCGGGTACTTGCCGTTGTAGTCGTCGAACTTCTTGAAGACGATGCGGTCTTCCTTGACCGCGGACACCAGGCTGTAGGGGCCGGAGCCGATGGGCTTCAGGTCGAAACCGGCCGGATCGGCCTTCACTGCGGCTTCGGGGACCACCTTGATCACCGAGATGCGGGAACTGAAGCCCGGGAAGGGGTACTTCAGCTTGAACTGGACGGTGGAGTCATCCTTGGCGGAGACGGAATCGATGAAGGGGATGAAGCCGGCGAACAGCGACTTGTTGGCCGGGTCCATCACGCGCTGGAAGGAGAACACGACGTCGGCGGTGGTGACCGGCTCGCCGTTGTGGAACTTCGCTCCGTCGCGCAGCTGCACTTCGTAGGTGGTGTCATCCACCTTGACCGGCTCGGCCTTGGCCAGGGCGAGGTAGGACTCCCGAGTGGCCGGGTGCAGCTCGGTGAGGCCTTCGAAGATGTGCAGGTTGGCTGCCTGCGGGGTGGCTCCGGTGGAAAGCATCGGGTCGAAGCCGGTGGAGAGCTGGTAGGAAATGCCTGCCTCGATGGAGCCGGTGCCCTCAGCTGCGGCGCCGGTGCCGGCCGGGGCGGGGCTGCCGCCGGGACTGCAGGCGGAAATGGAACCTGCAAAAGCTGCGGCGGCACCCATGACGCCTGCAAGCTTGAGGAAATTGCGGCGGCTCGAGTCTTGCAGCAGCCCGCGGGGTTCAAATGAGTTGCTCATTTATTGCCTCACCATCCGAAGTCACTTATCGGACGTAGGATGTCCGAAGTTGTCTCGTGAACTGTAAGGTTCATCACATCACCGCGTCAAGCTTTGCTTTGCCGGGAACCTGGGGCCCTTCCGCAATAGGTAGGACATCCTATAACCTCGACATGCATTCCGTATCCGTACTACCTGCCACCCCGTTCAGGAGGACCCCGATGAGTCTGCCCGAGGCGTCACTGCCGCCGGCGCGGTTCAGCGCCCAAAACCGTTCCCGCGCCCTGCAGGCGGACATCATGGAGCTCATCCTTGACCGTGACTTGAAAGCCGGGGATGCACTGCCCACCGAGGCTGAGCTCGCCGCCGCACTCGGCATCGGGCGGAACACGCTGCGCGAGGCGCTCAAAGTGCTGCAGGCCCTGGGCGTGGTGGAGATTCGCCACGGGTTCGGCATGTTTGTGGCGCCGGCCAACTTCGATGCGCTCGCCGACGGACTGACGTTCCGGGGCCGGCTGTCCTTGCGCCATGAGGGGAAGGAAGCCCTGCAGCTGGTGGACGTGCGGCAGGCACTGGAAGCAGGACTGGTGGGGGAGGCGATGGACCTTTCCACCCCGGAGCATTTGGCCGAAATTGAAGCCACCGTCCGGAAGATGGAAGAGCTGGCCGAACGCGGGGAAATTTTCACCGAAGTGGATGAAACCTTCCACTACCAGCTGTTTGAACCCCTGGGCAATGAGCTGCTCTCCAACCTGATGTCCGTATTCTGGAAGGTGTACGGCAAGATCCACTCCGAACTCGGAGTGGATCCGCTGATCAACCTGGTGGAGACCGCAGCCATCCACCGCGACATTTTCGAAGCGGTCAAGGATGGCGACAAGGAGCTGGCCTCCGAGCGGCTTCGGCGCCACTTCGACGGCATCCGGGCCGAGCTCGCCAAACTCCCCGATGCCCCATGAACGGAACCATGAACCTCATCCGCTGCTCCGGGGACGCTGCGCTGGGAGAGGCCGGCGCCGACGTCGTGCTGCAGGCACTCGCCTCACCCGCTCCGGTGATCGGTGTGGCCACCGGATCCTCCCCGTCGCCGCTGTACGCCGCGCTGGCCGCCAGCGGGGCGGACTTCAGCCCCGCCATATGGTTTGCCCTGGATGAATATGTGGGACTGCCGCCGGGGCATCCGCAAAGCTATGCCGAAGTGCTGCGCCGCGAAATCATCGAACCCCTCGGCCTCGACCCGCAGCGGGTCCACCTGCCGGACCCACACCGTGTGGACCTGCGGGACGCGGCCCGCCGCTACGAGCAGCAGATTGCCGCTGCCGGCGGCATCGACCTGCAGATCCTGGGGATCGGCCGCAACGGACACCTGGCCTTCAATGAGCCCGGCGCCGCACTGGACTCCCGTACCCGCCTGGAGACCCTCACCGAGGACACCCGGCGCGCCAACCAGCGCTTCTTCGACTCCCTGGAGGAGGTGCCCACGCACTGCCTCACCCAGGGACTCGGGACCATCCTGGAAGCCCGCCACCTGCTGTTGATTGCCCGCGGACCGGAAAAGGCAGAGGCCCTGTCCCGTGCCCTGACCGGACCCGTCAGCACGGACTGCCCGGCCTCCGTGCTGCAGACCCACGGTCACGTCACGGTCCTGGCCGACGCCGCCGCCGCCTCCCTGCTGAACTGACCGTGCCCCGACTGACAGTGCCGCTGCGACGGAGATGTGCCGCCGGGCGAAAGGACACTCCATGACTGCGGATTCTTCCCGGATATTCCTGCGCGGCCGGGCCGTGACCGGCTCCCGGACCCTGCCGGACGCCGCCGTGGTGGTGGCCGGCCCGGAGCTCGCCTCGGTGGGCCCGACGGATGAGATCCGGCCGGCACCCGACGATGCCGTCATTACCCTGGCCGACGATGAGGTGTTGGTCCCGGGGCTGGTGGACCTGCACTGCCACGGCGGCTACGGCGTCGACTTTTCCGGGGCCGGCGCCGCGGAGGCCCGGCAGGGAATCGCTGCCCTCCACGCGGCCGGCACTACGACCCTGCTCGCCAGCCTGGTGACCGGGAACCCGGATATCCTGGCCCGGCAGCTGGCCGTGCTGGCCGGCCTTGCGGAGGAGGACTTGCTGGCCGGCCTGCATCTGGAAGGGCCGTTCCTGGCCGAAGCCCGGTGCGGGGCGCAGAATCCGGCCTGGCTGCGGGACCCGGATCCGGAACTGGTCCGGGTCTTCGCCGAAAGCTCCCGCGGGCAGCTGAAGACCATGACGTACGCCCCGGAACTGCCCGGCGCGGCCGGACTGTTGCAGCTGCTGGTCGGATACGGGGTGCTGCCCTCCCTGGGCCACACGGCTGCCACCGCCCAGCAGGCCGCCGCGTCGCTGGCGCTGGCAAGGGAGGAGGCGGCGTCGTCGTTCGACTATCCAGCCCGGCCCACCGTCACACATCTGTTCAACGCCATGGACCCCCTGCACCACCGTGCCCCGGGCACGGTCTCGGCCTGCCTGCGCGCAGCGAAGGCCGGCGGTGCCGTCGTCGAACTGATTGCCGACAACGTCCACCTGGACCCGCAGCTGGTGGCCACCATGTTCGAGCTGCTGGGCGCGGAGAACATTGCCCTGGTGACTGATTCCATGGCCGCCGCCGGGCTGAGCGACGGGGAGTACCTGCTCGGACCCACCGAGGTGACGGTCCTGGACGGAACGGCCCGGGTCACCGCCACCGGTGCCATTGCCGGCGGCACGGCCAGCATGCTGGACCTGATGCGCAACACGGTGGAAGCGGGGGTGCCGCTGGCCGACGCCGTCCTGGCGGCGAGCACTGTTCCGGCCCGGGTCCTCGGCCTGGAAGGCCGGGCCGGCGAGCTGGTGCAGGGCGCCGCTGCGGACCTTTTGATCCTGGGCCCGGGGCTGGAGCTCCGCCGGGTGATGCGGCGGGGACAGTGGATGGACCGCCGGGAGCAATGAAACCCGGCACGCCGCACGGGAGTCAGGCAGCCGTATCCAAGCAGCGGCGGACGCGGGAGGCAAGCTCCTCCGGTGCGATGTGCCGGCGGATCAGCGACAGCACGGTTGGATCACCGCCGCGCAGGAGCCCCAGCAGCAGGTGCTCAGTCCCGATATACCCGTCCTTGCGGGACATTGCCTCGCGCAGGCTGTCCTCCAGGACGGATTTTGCTCCCGCGCTGAAGGGTATGTGGCTGCCCTTGCGGGAGCCGAAGAGCCCGCGCCGCGGGGGCGGAGCGGCAGCGTCCAGGGCGCCGGGACCAAACTGTGCTTCGACTGCGGCGCGCACGGCATCCAGATCGATGCCAACGGACCCGAGGGCCTCGGCGTCGTCCGGATGGCTTCCGGCCTCCCGCAGCTCTTCGCGCAGCACCGCGGGAGTCAGTCCTGCCGCAGACAGAATGGCATCCAGCGGGCCGGGTGAAGAGGCTGCTGCGGACACTGTCCCGAGCAGCACATGCACCGGCAGGATCCGGGCAGCATTATTGAGCTCCCGTGCTTCTTCCTGTGTAGAAGTAACGCTTTCTCTAGCTTGTTGAGTGAACCGTTCAAACATGGTGCTACCTCGGTTTCCGGTTGTACTTCTGGTGCACTGCCTGCTTGCTGATGCCCAACTGGTCGGCGATGGCCTGCCAGGACCAGCCCTGGGCCCGGGCGTTGGCCACCTGGACCGCTTCAAGCTGGTCACGGAGCTTGCCAAGGGCAACGACGGCGCGGAGCCCGGTGGCCGGGTCCGGGCTGGCGGCCGCGGTGGTCAGCTGCTGTGGATCTTCCATACCGTCAAGCTATGTTGACAGACAGCGCGCGTCAAGAGGGATTGACAAACAATATGCCAAAAGGGTGCGCCGGGTGTGCCTCCTGGGCGGTCCCGGCGCACCCTTTTGGTGCTGCTGTTGTGACGCCTGCTGCTCCGCCTTACTTGCCCGCCAGTTCCGGGTGGTGCAGCTTGGCCACCTGCGGGTGCGCCCGCAGCCAGCCCTTCAAGACATTCGCCCCATAGGAGGCGAGCATGGGGTTGTCCGGATCATCGGAGATTCCGCGGGACTGCCCGGCCAGGGCCGGCGGCAGCTGTACCGGGTCAATCACGGCGTCCAGGCGCGGGGACCAGAAGAATGGAATGGCGTAGCGGTCAACGCCCGGCGCCGGTGCCAGCACCCGGTGG
Source organism: Arthrobacter sp. Y3224198 (assembly GCF_059090025.1). Lineage (NCBI taxonomy): Bacteria > Bacillati > Actinomycetota > Actinomycetes > Micrococcales > Micrococcaceae > Arthrobacter > Arthrobacter sp. Y3224198. The sequence continues at coordinate 153,490 of NZ_JBNHFG010000002.1, read as the reverse complement.
ATGGTGGCGGACAGGTAGCCCTGAGTGGCCACCTCCAGCATCTCGCCGAGGTTCACCACCAGTGCGCCCGGAATGGGTTCCACCGGGAGCCAGGTGTCGGACTCGTGCGGCTTCACTTCCAGTCCGCCCACCGAGTCCTGCAGCAGCAGGGTGACGAACCCGTAGTCGGCGTGTGAGCCCACACCTTGGGTGCCGGCTTCCTTGACGACGCCGCCCACGTAGTGGATGAGCTTGGCCATCCAGGCCGGCGTGCCTTCAAACGGTTCGGTGAAATGGTCCTCCGGCAGCTCCAGGGAGACGGCAATGGCGGACAGCAGCTCGGCGCCCACTGCGGCCATGTGGTCGGCCCAGGCCATGGAGGTCTTCCGCAGTTCCGGGAGCACCTCGTCCGGGAACAGATTCGGGCCCTGCACCAGCCAGTACGGCTGGTCGGCGGGGTAATCCTCGGCGGGCTCCCGTTCCGGGCCGAAGTCGATCTGCTCGCGGGAATCCGGGCGGCCCTTGGTGATTTCGGTGCCCAGCCGGGTGTAGCCGCGGAAATGCGGAGACTTCCGGTTGTCCAGCGCGAGCCGGTCTTCCAGCGGCAGGTCGAAGAACCGCTTGGTGATGCTGAACAGGTCCTCCACCATCTCTTCGCCGGCACCGTAGCCGACCAGCTGGAAGAAGCCGATCCGGTGCGTTGCATCGCGCAGCTGGTCGATGAACTCGGGGTTAAAGGAGCCATCTGCGCTGCGGGCAGTGCTCAGGTCCAGGACGGGAATTGACTCGGGAATCGCGCTCATTCCGGCAAGCTATCACCGGCCCATGTCAACTCTGAACCAAATGTTACGAAGTGCGATGCGACACGTCCCAGAAAGAATCGGCGGGGCCCGGATTCGGTGTTCCGGGCGCCGATGGGATGCAATGGAGGTACCCGAGTGAAAGGCGAACCGTGGATACCCAGAACCTGTACGACATTCCGCTCACCCTGCTGAACGGCACCGAGACCACCTTCGGAGAGCTGTTCCGCGGCAAGGCGGTACTCGTGGTCAACGTGGCTTCGCGCTGCGGTTTCACCAAGCAGTATGAGGGCCTGCAGTCGCTGTACGAGACCTACCAGGAGCGGAACTTCGCCATCCTGGGCGTGCCAAGCAACCAGTTCAACGGGCAGGAGCCGGGCAGCGCCGAGGAGATTGCCGAGTTCTGCAGCCGGAACTACGGTGTCACCTTCCCGCTGGCCGCCAAGACCGAGGTCAACGGCCCGAACCGGCACCCGTTGTACGCCGCGCTGACCCGGTTCCGCGACGGCGGCCTGGGCGAGGACATCGGCTGGAACTTCGAGAAGTTCCTGGTCACCGACAGCGGCGAGGTGGTGGGACGCTTCGCCTCCGACGTCGCCCCGGGTTCCCCGGAAATCCAGGCCTCGGTGGAAGCGGTGCTTCGACTGGAGTAGCGGCGGCCCGCCGGCGGCTAGCCGACGACGGCGTCATCCGCCGGTGCGCCGGCAGCCATCTCCTCCCAGCGTTCCAGGTAGGCCGCACCGGCGTCGTCGTGGATCAGCGAACCGGCCGTGAGCACCGGATAGTCCTTCGCCGGCACGCCGTCGGCAGGCCGGACGTCCACGTGCGCCACATCGAAGCCGAGCCGGGACAGCTCGTCGGCCATGGCGTAGTCGGTGCGGGAGTCGCCCATGGTCCGCCACGCGTGCGGCACCGGGGTGCCGTCCGCCTCGAGCATCGCCAGGGCGCGCCGGGCACCCAAATCCTTGCCCACTCCCACCGCTTCAATGTCCGTGGAAATGATGGTGGGGTCAATCCGGAAGGCGACGTTGCCGGCGGCGTCCGGGACGGCATGGTCCAGCCGCTGCCCGCCCAGCCCGGCCAGGGAGAGCTGTTCCAGGGCGTCGGCGTCGAACCGGTGCTGCTCGCTGAGGTAGGCGGCGTTGTCCACGTGGACCAGCTGCTCCACGGACAGCATCGCGAGCTTGGTTTCGTCGAAGAACATGGTTTCGGCGTATTTGGCGCCCACCAGGTCCCGGATGGTTTCAGCATAGTCGCCCGGCACCTTCAGCTCCGGGTCGACCTGGGGCTGCCCGGCGCCGGAGCCGTCGAAGGAGAACCAGACAGCCCCCTTCTCGCAGACGGCATGCACGCGGACTCCGACGGGAAGTCCGGCGGCCATCATGGGCTGCATCACCTGTTCACGGATAAAGGCATCGGAACGGCCCGTATTGAAGATCACCGGCCAGCCGGCGGACGCCAGCGCAACCAGGCTGCGGATGATGGCCGGACGCACGGTCCGGGAGACGGGGCTGGCAACGGGTCCGTCGACGTCGAGCAGCAGGCCAAGGCGGGGGGCAGAGAAGTTCACCCCTCCAGTATTCCAGTGCCGGCGGGTGGCTTCCGGCCGGCCGACGGCACCCCAACGGCACTTGGGCGGCGGATTTGGCCATTCGGCTGCAGTCCGCGCCGGGTGTCATTGTTTCTTTGGGGCCAGTTGTTCTTTACTCTGTACTAGTGATCTTCAAAGCCGTTGGCGACGTACGCCCCTACCCTGACCACGGATACGTAACACCGAAGGACTGGGCAGCTGTACCTCCCCGGCAGGTCCGCCTGGATGAACTGGTGACCACGAAGGCCACGCTGGACCTCGGTGCCCTCCTGGCCGAGGACTCCACCTTTTTCGGAGACCTGTTCCCGCACGTCGTCCAATGGAAGGGCACCATGTATCTCGAAGACGGACTGCACCGGGCCGTACGGACGGCGTTGCACCAGCGGACCATCCTGCACGCGCGCGTGCTGGTCCTCGATGACTAAGGAGCCCCCCGACGGGACGCAGGGCGCCCCGTTCAGGGACACGGAGTGGCACGGACACCGGATCATTACCGGTGACCAGCTGGGGGCGGTCTTCGCACCTACCGATGAGCCCGAACTGCTGCGGCGGGCGCAACGGCGCAGGCGCCTGCACAACACGGTGATCGGCGTCCTGGCCCTCCTGCTGTTGGGGGCGGTGGTGCTCGCGCAGGGGCTGGTATCCGGCTGGGTTCAGCTGCCCTCAGCCGCAGAGCCCGGCAGCACAACAGGTCCGGCGGACGAATGTCCTGCCGGGCCTTTTCCGTATCTGGACCCGGGTACGGTGGACGTCAATGTCTACAATGCGACGGCGGCTCCGGGCCTGGCCGGGACGGTGGGCACCGAGCTGGATGCACGCGGCTTCCGGGTGGAGACCGTGGGCAACAGCAGCGTCAACCGGGTAGGCATGACGGCGCTGGTGCTGTCCGGAGCGTCCGGTTTTGCCGCCGCCTATACGCTTCAGCAGCACATTCCCGGCACGGAGTACGTGCAGGATGACCGGACCGACGCATCCGTAGACGTTGTCATCGGCTCCGGCTTCACGGAACTGTCGTCGGCCGGGCAGGCCGCCGCCGCCGGGCCGGGCGCCCTGGTGTGCCTGGGCACGTCCACACCGGCCGGCGAGCAGTAGCCGGCGGTGGCGGACAACGCGGCCGGAACGGTGCACCTCGCCGTGCGCCGGCTGGACGGCGTTGACACTGGTGCAGCCCGCAGCTTGGGCCCGGAGGTGCAGGAACGCGCCCGGCAGATGCGCCGGCCGGAGGACCGGCAGCGGTTCCTGGCCGGACGGTTGGCCGCCAGGGCGCTCGTGGCCGGATGGCTGCAGGTCCCGGAAGATGCGGTCACAGCCACCGCCTACTGCCGGGACTGCGTGCATGGCAACAACGGTTCGCACGGCGAGCCGCGCTACTTCGTTGACGGTGTGCCGGTGCCGCTGCACGTCAGTTTCAGCCGCAGTGGCGGCTGGCTGGCGGCCGCCGCTGCGGCAACCCGCATCGGGGTGGACCTGGAGGATGCTTCAGCCGAAGCCTTTTCGGCACCGGGGTTGGAGGACGTGATGGCCACCGCATCGGAGAAGGCGGCTGTGGCCGCCGTCGGCGCCCCCGACCGCCCCCGCCTGCGGGCGCAGCTGTGGGTGCGCAAGGAAGCGCTGCTCAAGGCCGCCGGATACGGGCTGCGGGTGGATCCGCGCAGCGTGGAAACCATGCATGCGTCTGACGGCCAGGGCCTGCGGGCCTACGACGTCGAGGCGGAACCGGTCGGTCTCCCGGCGGGTTTTGTCCTCGCGTACGCAGTGGAAGAGCCGGCCCACCGGATGGTTGTGCTGCCTCCGGTACCGACGGCCGGTCAGCGCTCCGGCTGAGGATCCGGATGCCGGCGGAGTACCGCTTTCCGGACTGCACCCGAACCGCGTGAGACCAGCTGCTCCAACGGACCCTGCTTCCCGGCCCGCTGCCAGAGCACGGCGAAAACGATGAAAGCCGCGACCTGCAGCCAGAAGGACAGGTACGGAAGATCCGCCAACGCGCCGGTGCCAAGGAAGAGGAGATGGGTGCAGTACAGGGTCAGCGTCATCCGCCCGGGCGCGGACAGGACAAGCAGCGCCCGGCCGGCATAACGGGCCAGCAGCAGCATGGCACCCACCACTGCGAGGGCCACGCCGATGGTGTGCAGGAGATCGAACGGAGTGGTGGTGTGCGGGGAAACAACGGCCAGCCACCACCCGGAGGATGTCGGCAGATACTCCTCGGGGCCCCACACCATAACGTCCCGGATTTCCTCGGCGAACAGGTCCGGATCGGTGGCCACCAGCCGGTTGAAGCCCTGTCCCGGGCCGTCCATAAGCAGGACGGAGCCAAGCCAGGCCCCCACCGCCAGCAGGAGGCCAACACCCAGCAGTTTCAGCTGCACGGCGGACCGGGCCAGGGACAGCCGGCCCACGGCCAGGCCAACGCAGATGTAAGCCATCCAGGGGATGGCCGGATAGGTGCCGGTAAGCAGGAGCTGGCTGACGAAGACCCCGGGTTCGGTCAGCGCAGTGGTGAAGGTGGGGTCGAAGCCCGGCTCGGGCAGTGAGTCACGGAGCAGCTGCATCAGGACCGGCCCCAGCACGGCGAAGCCCGCGGCGGCAATCAGCAGGGTTCGGGTGGAAACACCCAAAAACGGTACAGCCAGCAGGAACATGGCGCCGTAGTAGGCCAGGATGATGAAGGCCGGCATGTCCACGTAGGCGATGGCCAGCCCCAGGGCCATGATCAGTCCGGCGCGGGCAGCCACGGCCCAGCGTGCAGCGGTGAGCAGGCTTCCGCGTTCACTCCTGGCGGTCCTGGTAGTGAAGGCCAGGGTAACCCCCGCCAGCAGTGCGAACAGTGCCGCTGCCTTGCCTGCGAACAGCAGCCACGTCAGGGTGGGCTGGTAGTCCTCGCCCGCTTCGGGCAACACATGGATCGCCATCATGCCGAACAGGGCCAGACCGCGGGCGGCGTCCACTCCGGACAGCCGGGTTGTAGCTGGTGCCATGTGCAGGATCCCGTCGGCCAGTTCTCCGGTGCTTTCCCGGTTATCCGGGCTGCCCGGTTCTGCCCGGCCAACCCGGTGCCCGCCGCCCGTTTAACGGGACGGCTTAACGGCGGCGCCGGGAAGACACAGGCAATCAATGACATCTGTTTTTAACCTGTTGGAAATCTGAGAAAAGCCTGTGAAGCCGGGGGCTGCCCCAATACCTGCCCCCTGTTCCCCCGGAAGGGCGCGGAAGCTGCCCAAGGGCCGTGGAGAAGTCGAGTAGCGCTGTGAGTAGTCGGACCTACAGCCGGCGCGGTTAAGGGGTACATAGCGGCTTCCATGACGCCCGGGGTACTCGTGCGCCGGCCGACCGGACTTCCTATCGTTTCAGCTCGGTCCCGGCCTTCAGCCGGGCGAGAGTGCGTGGTCCGTCCGGCCACGGATATGAGCTGCATCAGCAGGGAGAACCGCTTTACATGAATATGCCCGAAAACCCCCAGGGTCTGGCGGCCGAACCAGAGGCCATTCGCAGCGCCGGACCCAGCAACAAAACCCACCTCCGCACCGCCGGAACCTCCACCGCTACATCTGCCACCGCCATGATTTCCGATCCGCCCCCCGTTTCCGCTGACGCAGCGGTCTTCCACGGAGGCCGCACACCCGACCAGCGCACCCTTGTGGACATTCTGTCCGAGACCGTTTCCGCCTATCCCGGGGCACCGGCCATCGATGACGGCACGGTGTCCCTGAGCTACGCCGAACTTGAATTCGAGGTCCAGGCACTCGCCCGCCGACTCTGGGCCGGCGGCATCGGCGCCGGAGACCGTGTGGGGATCTATGTACCGTCCGGCTCCGCGGACCTCTACGTTGCCATCCTCGGGGTGCTGTACTCCGGCGCGGCCTATGTGCCGGTCGATTCCGACGAACCTGCCGGCCGCGCGGATGTGGTCTGGACGGAAGGCGGGGTCTGCGCCGTTATCGAAGCCGGGCTGAACCTGAACTTCCTTCAGGGCGTCCCCGCGGGCGGGCACAGTCCCCACCCCCATCCGGAGGACGACGCGTGGATCATCTTCACGTCCGGGTCCACCGGCAAACCCAAGGGTGTTGCCGTCACCCACCGCTCCGCGGCAGCCCTGGTGGATGCTGAATCCTCGCTTTACTGCGTGGAGGCGCCGCTGTGTCCCGGTGACCGGGTGCTGGCCGGACTTTCCGTCAGCTTCGACGCCTCCTGCGAAGAGATGTGGCTCGCCTGGGCGCACGGCGCCTGCCTGGTCCCTGCGCCCCGCTCCGTGGTCCGCTCCGGCGCGGACCTGGGTCCCTGGCTGGTGGAGCGGAGGATCACCGCGGTGTCCACCGTGCCCAGCCTGGCGGCACATTGGTCCACCGACACCCTGGAACGGGTGCGGCTGCTGATTTTCGGCGGCGAGGCCTGTCCCGAGGACCTGGTCCGCCGGCTGCTCGGCTCAGGCCGGGAAGTCTGGAACACCTACGGTCCCACGGAAACCACGGTCATCGCCTGCGGGGCGCTCCTGGACGGACAGCCGCCTGTACGGATCGGCCTGCCGCTGGCCGGCTGGGACCTCGCCGTCGTCGGTGCGGACCGGCAGCCGGTGAAATGGGGTGAGGTGGGCGAGCTGGTGATCTCCGGCGTCGGAGTGTCACGCTACCTGGACCCGCAGAAGGACGCCGAGAAGTTCACTCCGCTTCCCGCCCTCGGGTGGGAGCGCGCGTACTTCAGCGGTGACCATGTCCGGGCCGAGCGGGAGGGCCTGGTTTTTGTTGGCCGGGTTGACGAACAGATCAAGATCGGCGGACGGCGGGTGGAACTGGGGGAGCTCGACGACGCCCTCAGCCGCCTGCCGGGGGTCGCGGCCGCCTCCGTGGCGGTCCACGCCACCAAATCGGGGAACAAGGTGCTGGCTGGGTATCTGCTGCCGGCGGCCGGCGTCTCGCTGGACCTTGCCGCGGCACGGGCGCAGCTGGCAGAGCATCTGCCCGCCGCCATTGTTCCGTCACTTGGCATTGTGGACGAGCTGCCGCTGAAGGCCTCCGGCAAGGTGGACCGCAAGTCACTGCCCTGGCCGCTGCCCGCCGTGGAAACGCCGGCCGACGTCCGGGTGGAACTGAACGCGGACCTGCGCTGGCTGGGCCAGCGGTGGACGGACCTGCTGGGGCCGCTGCCGCTGACCGAGGAAAGCGATTTCTTCGCCCTTGGCGGGGCGAGCCTCTCAGCGGCCCAGCTGGTTTCCGCGCTGCGCGAGCGGTATCCGAAGGTCTCCGTGGCGGACATCTACGAGCATCCGAGCCTCAGCGGCATGTCGGAGCACCTGGCGTCCCTGCGTGATTCCGAGCTGGATGTGCGGCCTACGCCGGAGTCGCCCTGGTGGCTGGGGCTTGCCCAGACGCCGCTGATTCTCGCGCTGTACGGGATTACCGGCCTGCGGTATGTCACCGGCATCGCCGTGGTCTGCATGGTGATGTTCCATGTGGTGGGCAGCCCGTGGACCCCGGACCCGCCGCTGGCCCCCACCCTGGCCGCCTGGATTGCCCTGTACAGCCTGCCGGCCCGGATGCTGGGTGCGGCGGTTGCCAGCCGGGTGCTGCTGCTGGGTATCGGTCCGGGCATCTACCCCCGCGGCGGCAGTACGCACCTGCGGCTGTGGGCAGCGGAACGGATTGTGACCTACTGCAAGCTTGAACCCATCATGGGCACCCCGCTGGGAACCTGGTACGCCCGTGCACTTGGCTGCCGGATCGGGGAGGACGTGCACCTGGACGCCATGCCGCCGGTGACCGGTTTCGCTTCGATCGGCGACCGCGCCTCCATCGAATACGAGGTGGACCTGGCCGGGCACTGGATCGAAGGCGGACAGCTGCATATCGGTGCCGTGCACGTAGCCGAGGACGCCCGGATCGGCACCCGATCCACCCTGATGGGCGGAGCGAAAGTGGGGCGCGGGGCGGAAACCGAACCCGGAACACTTGTTTCCGGCGAGGTTCCGGCGGGAGAACTCTGGGCCGGATCACAGATGCGCAAGGTGGGCACCGCCGGGGAAGATTGGCCCGCCGAGCCCGCACCCACGGCCGAGACCCCTGTTACGCGGCTGCTGTACCCGGCGGCGCTGGCCGGAACCGGACTGATGAACCTGATGGCACTGGTTCCCGGTTCGGCCCTGATGCTGTGGCTCCTAAACGGCGTCGAGTCCTTTGCCGCCGCCCTGTGGATCCTGGCCCTGTGGGCGCCGGTCTTCGTGGTGTTTTCCATGGCCACCTACCTGGCGCTGATCGCGGGCGTGGTCCGGGCAGTTTCGCGGCTGATGCCGGCCGGACTGCATCCGGCAAACGGACTGGCGGGCTGGGCCTCCTGGCTGAGCACCCTGCTGCTCAGCCGTTCCCTGATCACCATGTACCCGCTGTACGCCAGCGTGCTGACACCGGCCTGGCTGCGGCTGCTCGGAGCCAAAGTGGGCCGGCACGTCGAGATCTCCACCATGGAAACCGTGCCGCACCTGACCGAGCTGGGTGACCGCTCCTTCCTGGCGGACCATTCCATGGTGTCCATGCGTCGCGTCCGCCGGGGATGGCTGCACCTGGGGCCGGCCAGCGTGGGGGAGAAATCCTTTGTGGGCAATTCCGCGATCGTGGGGCCGGACATTTCCGTGCCGGAGAATTCCCTGATCGCCGTGTTGTCCTCCGCCCCCAAAGAGATGCCCGCAGGTACCTCCTGGTTCGGCCGGCCTGCCGTGGAGCTTCCCCGCCCGGTACAGGTGGGCGACAGTTCACGCACCTATGATCCTCCGCGGCACCTGTTGGTTGCCCGCAGCGCCGTCGAGGCCTGCCGGATCTTTCCTGCCGTGATCACCGCCTGGCTGGCCCTGGCCACGGTATGGGTGCTGGCCTTCCTGTATGACAACTTCGGGTTCCTCACGGCCGTGTTCTGGTCCGGACCGGTCCTGCTGCTCAGCGGTATCGCCGCCGCACTGATTGCCGTGGCCGCCAAGTGGCTCCTGGTGGGCCGGTTCGCGGCCACCGAACATCCGCTGTGGAGCTCGTTCGTGTGGCGGAATGAACTGGCGGACGTCTTTTCCGAGTCGCTGGCGGTGCCCGGACTGGTCCGGATGAGCCTGGGCACGCCCATGCTGAACGCCTGGCTGCGCTGGATGGGTGCACGGATCGGCCGGAGTGTCTGGTGTGAAACCTGGTGGCTGCCGGAGTTCGACCTGATCGAGGTGGGCGACGGAGCCAGCATCAACCGCGGAACCGTGCTGCAGACCCACCTCTTCCATGACCGCATCATGCGCTTGGACGAGGTCCGGCTTGAAGACGGAGCCACCCTCGGGCCCAACAGCATTGTCCTCCCGGGCAGTGCCATCGAAGAGGGCGGCACCGTTGGCGGATGCTCGCTACTGATGCGCGGCGAGAGTGTTCCGGTCAACAGCGCCTGGTGCGGCAACCCGTTGGCGCACTGGGACCAGAGCCGTCCCACCCAGAGGCGGGCGCGCCACCGCAAGATGAACCAGTACAAATCGGCAGGAGCAAGGGTATGAACGCACTCGGCACCGACACGGAATCTGTCTTCCGGCGGTTCGGCCGGATCCTGACGGCCATGGTTACCCCCATGGATGAACACGGCCGGCTGGACCAGAACGGCGCCGAGGAGCTGGCCCGCCGGCTCCTGCAGGACGGCTGGAACGACGGCGTGGTGGTCAACGGCACCACCGGTGAATCCTTTGCGACGTCGGACTGGGAAAAGGCGTCCATGATCCACTCCGCCAAGCGGGTCACGGCCGGAACCGGACGGCGGGTCATCGCCGGAGTGGGGTCCGCGGACACCCGGCACAGCATCGCGCTGGCCCGTGCCGCCGCCGAGCAGCAGGCGGACGGGTTGCTGGTGGTAGCCCCCTACTATTCGCGGCCGTCGCAGAAGGGCCTGCTCCGCCATTTCGAGGCCATCGCCGACAGCACCGACCTGCCGGTGATGCTGTACGACATCCCGGCCCGCACCGGCGTCGCCATTGCCCCGGAGACGCTGGTGGCGGCGGGCCGCCACCCCAACATCGTGGCGGTCAAGGATGCCAAGGGCGATCTGGCTTCATCGTCGTGGGTCATGAACCACAGCAATCTCGTTTATTACTCGGGCGACGACGTGCTCAACCTGCCGTTGCTGTCGATCGGGGCCGTGGGTGTGGTTTCGGTTGTCGGGCACGTGGCTGCCCACCGGCTCCGCGCGCTGGCTGACGCTTTTACGCAGGGACGGGTGGATGAAGCGCTCCGGATTCACCGGGAACTGCTGCCGGTCTACATCGGTATGTTCCGGTGCCCGGGAGCGGCCTCCACCAAGGCGGCGCTGCGGGAACTTGGCCTCCCCTCCGGACCCGTCCGCGGACCGCTGGCGGAGCTCGACGACGGCGAAACCGCGCTGCTGCTCGCAGACCTGGCTGCCGCGGGTCTGTCCACCACGGTTGCGCCGCGCCCCGCAGTACCCGATGCTCTAGCTCCAACGCATTGAGCGGACGCCTAAAGGAAGGGGGGATGGCGATGAACAACGCGGCACGGCAGGAGACGGCAAAGCGCCGGATTGAAGGCGTGGATGCGGCCCGGGGCTTGGCGCTGGTGGGCATGATGGCCATCCACGTCCTGCCCGGCTGGAACGACGACTTTGAACCGACCTTTTCCTGGCTGGTGTTTGCCGGCCGCGGTGCCGCCCTGTTTGCCCTCCTGGCCGGGGTGTCCCTCGCTTTTATGTCCGGCGGGCAGTATCCACCCTCGGGAAAGTACCTGAAGGCGGCGAGGCTGGGGCTTGGCGTCCGTGCCGTCCTGATCTCCGTCATCGGACTGCTGCTCGGATACCTGGTGATAAATGCCCAGGTGATCCTGGTCTACTACGGCGTGATGTTCCTGCTGGCCCTGCCGCTCCTTCGTCTCCGGCCCCGGACCCTGTTGCTCCTATCCGCCGGGATAGCCCTGACCGCCCCCGTACTGATGCAGGCCACCAGGGACTCACTGGCGGACATGGGTGGAGTGGAACCAAACTTTTCCACGCTGGCCGAATCCCCGGGGGACGTGCTGGGCCAGGTTCTGCTCTCCGGTACCTATCCGGCCCTTCCGTGGATGGCATACGTCTGTGCCGGATTGGCCATTGGCCGGATGGATCTCGGCCAGCGGGCCGTCCAGCTCCGGCTGGTCCTGTCGGGAGCCGGGCTGGCCATTGGAACCGCAGTCCTGTCAGCGCTCCTGCTGGGACCGGCCGGCGGCCGCGGACAACTGGTGGACGCTGCCTCGGTATGGTCCGACAACCCCGAAGAAGCCGTCAGCGACATCCTCATTTGGGGGCCTGATCCCACCCTTCCCACCGACTCCTGGTGGTGGCTGGCCAGCCTCACACCGTACTCCAGCACTCCGCTGGTCCTGCTCAACACCATCGGCACCGTTGCCGGCGTCCTCGGGGTGCTCCTGCTGCTCAGCGGCGTGGCAGCCGGCCTGCTCCGGCCACTCGCTGTCCTGGGGAAAATGACCCTCACGTTGTACTCCCTGCATTTGCTGCTCCTGGCCACCGGCATGCTTGAAGACCAGCCGCACCTCGGGCTTATAGTCCAGCTGATTGTCGTGGCAGCCTTTGCCTACGCCTGGCAGCGGTTCAACCCGCAGGGCCCGTTGGAGAAGACGGTAGCCGAAGCTTCGAAGTGGGTCCGCGGAAAGTACCTCGAACGGGGTGCCAAACCGGCGGCAGCACATCGGGCCGGAGCCGATCATGCCGGGGCCGACCATGCCGGGAACAACGCTGCCGGGGGTCGCAGTGCAGGAGTCTTTGCGGATTCCGTCCGCCCGCTGCCTTCCGCGCCCCCGCTGCCTTCAGCGCCCCCGCCGTCCGCCGCAGCTAAGCTGCCGCTCGCCGCGCCCCCGCCGTCCGCCGCAGCTAAGCTGCCGCTGGAGACGGAAGGCCGCGGCCGGCACAGAAACCATGGACAGCACGGTTGATGCCGTTGGCTTCATGGCGGCGAATCGTACAGGCGTTGATGACGGCTGCCCTCGGCTCACTCCTGCTGGCGGCACCGGCAGCACCCGCCGCGGCATCGGACCATGAAGCGGACCCCTGCCTCCGGCTGAGCGCGGGGGAGGTGAGGTATGACGTGGCGGACGCCGATCGGGTTACCTTCGCCACGGCGGAAAAGTACGGCGTCACAAAAACCCTGCTCACCGGATGCGTGCGCCGCGGGACCGGCTACGAACAGGAATGGCAGACGTGGGGGTTCAGCGGCCGTAACGGCTTTGCACCGGCCGGGAGCATGTGGGAGAACACCCTGTACTCGCCGACCGGTTCCTTCACCTTCACCGAAGCGCTGGGACGCAGCAACCCCGGAACCGCACTGACCTACTACACCCTGAAACCGGGATCACGGTGGGGCGGGGAACACGGAACCACCTACAACCAGTACTTCGAGGGCACCGGCGGGCCGGCGGATGAAGATCTGTGGCGGTACATGGAACAAGGACTCTATGAGCAGGCGGCGGTCATTAACTGGAATCGTCCGCCGGACATGCCCACCCGTCAGGGCGCCTCTTTCGCCATCTTTTTCCACGCCGGATACGCCCCCACCTGGGGGTGCATCTCCACGGACCTGTCCACGGTGGTGCGGCTGCTGAAGACCGCCGTTCCAGGGGACCGGATAGTCATGGGGACCGTGGACGACGTTTTCACTGAGTCCACGGCGGCCTCCGACGCCGCGGCATCCGCGGCGGCGAGGGCCGAGGAGAAAGCAGAAGCGGCGGAAGCCCGGACCGACGCCATGACCACCGGCGCTGCAACCCTGGCGGCGCTCGCCGTGTTCGCGTTGCTGGTGCGGTCGGCCTTCCGCCGGATGGGCCGCAAACACGCCCAGGCATGGGCGCGGGCCGGGGCGCCGCACAGCCCGGCGGATGCAACGGCGCAGCAGCATCCGCCCGGGCCGTCGTCGTCCGGGTCGCCTCCAACCGGGTCCCTGCCGGAGGAAGCAAAGTACACCGGCATGCAGGATTCCCGCACTGGCGGGCCCTCAGGCAACCTGCGTCGCTGACCCAGGGGCTTCCTCCTTTAGACTGCAAGGTGTGAGCCAAACATCTGCCGCCGGGAACGTCTGAATGGACGCCGAAGCAACGGATGCCGGCCGGAAGCTGTACGAGGAGCGCATGGCGTTCCTGCCCGGGCTTTGGATGCCGGAAGCTCCGCCGTGGGAGGACCTTTCGGAAGAGGACCGGCAACGGTGGATCCGGACCGCCGCGGAACGTCCGGATAACGCAGCGGACCCGGACGAATAGCATCGCGGATTACGCGTACGCCCGCCGCCGCGGCATGGCAGGCTGGCCGGCATGCAGCAGGCCGGACAGCAGCAGCCCACCCCCGACTCCTACACCCCGACCCACGGCAGCGCAGAAGTGGGTATCGGTCACTATGACCTGAGCCTGGATTACCGTGTCCGGTCCAACCGGCTGAAGGCCGTGGCCGTCCTGACCGGGACCGTCCGGGACGCGGCGGGCACCGCCCCTGACGGGACAGGCCCCCGCCTGGACCGGATCAGCCTGGATATGGCGCGGCCGCTGCGGGCGGAGGAGGTACTGCTTTGGTGCCTGGACGCGGACAGCGGCGCCGGCACCCCGGTGGCCGTGAGGTCCTTCCGGCAGCACCGCGGGAAACTGGAAATACGGCCCGAACGGCCGCTGGGTGGGGGGGAAATGTTCCGGCTGTCCATCCGGTACCGGGGTAAACCGCGGCCGGAGGAGGGCCGGTGGGGCGACGTCGGCTGGGAGGAGCTGACCGACGGGGTGCTGGTGGCCGGACAGCCGACCGGTGCGCCGTCGTGGTTTCCCTGCAACAACCTGGTGGCGGAAAAGGCGACGTACCGCATCGGCGTCAGCGTGGAGGCGGGGTACCGGGTGGCCAGCAACGGGTCCCTGGTCTCGCGGGTCCCGGGTTCCGGGCAGGAAACCTGGATTTTTGAGCAGTCCGAGCCGATGTCCGCGTATCTGGCGACCGTGCAGATCGGACGGTACCGTCAGCTGGACCTTCCCGGGCAGGTACCGCAGTCCGTCCTGGCTCCGGCCTACCTGGCCGGGCAGGCCCAGGCCACGCTGAGGCGGCAAGACGCGATGATGGTCCTGTTTTCCGAGCGTTTCGGGCCCTATCCGTTCGGCAGGTACACAGTGGTGGTAGCTGACGACCGGCTGGAGATGCCGCTGGAGGCACAGTCGGTGTCGGTGTTCGGGCACAACCATCTGGGAACCGGGGCGGAGCAGGAGGCCCTTGCGGCCCATGAACTGGCCCATCAGTGGTTCGGAAATTCGGTCACCGCGCGCAGCTGGCAGGACATCTGGCTGCATGAAGGGTTCGCGACGTACGCGGAATGGATGTGGGCCGAGGCCGCCGACGGCGCCGACCCGGACCGGCGGGCACGCAACGAACTGGCCTGGCTGCGCCGCCAGCGGCAGGACCTGCGGCTGGCCGACCCGGGACCGGCGGGCATGTTCGATGAGCGGGTCTACCGGCGCGGCGCCCTGGCCCTGCACACCTTGCGGCGGGCGGGCAGCGACGCGGTGTTCTTCTACCTTGTGCAGGAGTGGTGTTCCCGGTATCGGCACAGCTGTGCCGATACCGGGAACTTTCTGGACCTCGCCGACGGTATCTATGCCTCCGCAGGCGTTTCAGCGTCGGGGCTGCTGGCCCCCTGGCTTTACGGTCCGGAGGTGCCCGACGACGCCGGGCCGGCCTAGGCCGGGTGCGTCTCCTGCCACGCCTGGTCCAGTGCGGAGGCGAAAAGATCCGTGGGCTGCGCACCGGAGATGCCGTACTTGTCGTCGAGGACAAAGAACGGCACGCCGCTGATGCCCAGCGAGCGGGCCTGAGCGATGTCCGCGTTGACGTCCTCGGTGAACTCCTCCCCGGCCAGCATGGCGCGCACCCGTTCCGGGTCCACACCTACCCGGCCGCCGATCTCCGCCAGCGTGTCAGCCGAACCGATGTCCTGGCCCTTCTCGAAGTGGGCCGAGAGCAGGGCCTCCTTGGCGGCGTCGGCGGCTGCATTGCCGCCCTCCGCGCGCGCCAGATGGATCAGCCGGTGCGCGGAGAAGCTGTTGGCCACCACGAGGGAATCGTAGTCATATGAGAGTCCCTCACCGGCTGCCTGGACAGTGACCTGCTCGAGCATCCCGGCCAGCTGGGCTGGGTCGATGCCCTTGCGTTCGCTGAGGTACTGCACCTCGGTGCCCTCGTAGTGGTCGGGCAGGGTGGGATCGAGCTGGAAGCTGCGCCAGCGGACGTCCACCTCGTCCCGGTGCGGGAAGGCAGCCAGGGCAGCCTCGAAGCGGCGCTTGCCGATGTAGCACCAGGGGCAGGCAATGTCGGACCAGATTTCAATCTTCATATCACCTCACAACGCGCAAAGGACCGGGAGCCATTCCCGCAGCGAAAACGGTGCGGGAGGCTCCCGGCCCCTGACGGTGCGGATACTGAAGCGGTATCCGCACCAACCCCTACCCCCAGGGGTTATGCCGGCGCCAGCTCCTGCGCTTCGTGCAGGAAGCGGGCGTAGGCAGGCACGGTGAGGAAGGTCGGGAAATGCTCCCCGCAGGCCACTTCCTCAAAGAGTTCGCGGGCGTCGTTGAACCGGTCGCCGTCGAAACGCTGCAGCTTGCCGAACTCCTCGTCCAGGAGTTCCTCCACCCACTGATGCGTCACGATCTCGCCCTCGTCGGTCACCGCGGAGGTGTGGATCCACTGCCAGATCTGCGAGCGGGAGATTTCCGCGGTGGCCGCGTCCTCCATCAGGTTGTTGATGGCGGCCGCGCCGTTGCCGCGCAGCCAGGACTCGATGTAGCGGATGCCCACCTCGATGTTGCTGCGGATGCCGGTCTCGGTGATGACACCCGGCGTGGAGGCGATGTCCAGCAGTGCCTTGTCGTTGGGGACTACGTCCCCGCGCGTCTTTTCCAGCTGGTTCGGGCGGTCGCCCAAGACGCCGTCGAACACCTCCATGGCCACCGGCACCAGGTCCGGGTGAGCCACCCAGGAGCCGTCGAAACCGTCGCCGGCCTCGCGGGTCTTGTCGGCGCGCACCTTCTCCATGGCGACGTCGTTGGCTGCGGCGTCCTTGCGGTTGGGGATGAAGGCGGCCATGCCGCCGATGGCGTGTGCCCCGCGGCGGTGGCAGGCACGCACCAGCTGCTCGGTGTAGGCACGCATGAACGGCGCGGTCATAGTCACCATGTTGCGGTCCGGCAGCACGAACCGGGGACCGCGGGTACGGAAGTTCTTGATCACCGAGAAGATGTAATCCCAGCGTCCGGCGTTCAGGCCGGCGGCGTGGTCGCGCAGTTCGTAGAGGATTTCCTCCATCTCGAAGGCGGCGGTGATGGTTTCGATCAACACCGTGGCGCGGATGGTGCCCTGGGGGATGCCCAGCAGGTCCTGCGCCAGCACGAAGATGTCATTCCACAGCCGGGCTTCGAGGTGGTTTTCAATCTTCGGCAGGTAGAAGTAGGGGCCGCGGCCGGAGGAGATCAGCCGCTGCGCGTTGTGGAAGAAGTACAGGCCGAAGTCCACAATGCCGCCGGCAATCGGGGTGTTGTCCACCAGCATGTGCTTTTCGGGCAGGTGCCAGCCGCGGGGCCGGACCACGATGGTGGGCAGGTCCGTCAAAGAGGAACCGCTGAGCTTGTATTCCTTGCCTTCGGGTGAGGTGAAGTCGATGCGGCGGTCCAGGGCGTCGCGCAGGTTCAGCTGTCCGTTGATCACGTTGGACCACGACGGCGTGGAGGAGTCCTCCATGTCCGCCAGCCAGACCTTGGCGCCGGAGTTCAGGGCGTTGATGGTCATCTTGCGGTCCACCGGCCCCGTGATTTCCACGCGGCGGTCCTCCAGACCGGGAGCGGTGGGGGCCACACGCCAGGAATCGTCTTCGCGGATGTTGCGGGTTTCGGGCAGGAAGGCGGGGTCCGCGCCGTTGGAGATCTGCGTCCGGCGGGCCTGACGCTGCTGCAGGAGTTCCTGCCGGCGCGTGGCCGTGGCCCGGTGCAGCGCCTTGACGAAGTCCAATGCCTGCGGGGTGAGGATTTCCTCCTGGCGCCGCACAGCGGGGGCGGTCAGGGAAATGCCGTTCAGGGTGATCGGGTCATTCATGGCGTTCTCCTTGGGAAATTCAAAAAATCAAAGGGTGTGGGTGTGATGCTGCGGGGCGGGTAACCGCCCCGCAGCAAGCCCCGGATGCAGGGCTTAGTGGAACTGGCTGGACTCGGTGGAACCGGCAAGGGCCAGGGTGCTGCCCTCGGGGTTCAGCGCGGTGGAGATGGCATCGAAGTAGCCGGTGCCGACCTCGCGCTGGTGCTTGGTGGCGGTGTAGCCGCGGGATTCGGAGCCGAACTCCTTCTCCTGCAGTTCCACGTAGGCGCTCATTCCGGTCCGGGCGTAGCCGTGGGCCAGATCGAACATGGAGTAGTTCAGGGCGTGGAAGCCGGCCAGGGTGATGAACTGGAACTTGAAGCCCATGGCACCGAGTTCGCGCTGGAACTTGGCGATGGTGTCGTCATCCAGGTGCTTCTTCCAGTTGAAGGACGGCGAGCAGTTGTAGGCCAGCATCTGGTCCGGGAACTCGGAGCGGACGGCTTCGGCGAACTTGCGGGCCATCTCCAGGTCCGGGGTGCCGGTTTCCATCCAGATGAGGTCCGAGTACGGCGCGTAGGCCTTGGCCCGGGCGATGCAGGGCTCAATGCCGTTGCGGACCTTGTAGAAACCTTCGGCGGTGCGCTCGCCGGTGATGAATTCCTGGTCGCGCTCGTCGACGTCGGAGGTGATCAGCGTGGCTGCCTCGGCGTCGGTACGGGCGATCACCACGGTGGGCGTGCCGGCGACGTCGGCCGCGAGGCGGGCAGCGTTGAGGGTGCGGATGTGCTGGCCGGTGGGGATCAGGACCTTGCCGCCGAGGTGGCCGCACTTCTTCTCCGAAGCGAGCTGGTCTTCCCAGTGAACACCGGAGGCGCCGGCCTGGATCATGGACTTCATGAGCTCGTAGGCGTTGAGCGGGCCGCCGAAGCCGGCTTCGGCGTCGGCCACGATCGGCACCAGGTAGTCATCCACGCTCTGGATGCCTTCGGCGAACTCGATCTGGTCGGCACGCAGCAGGGCGTTGTTGATGCGCCGGACCACGGTGGGCACCGAGTTGGCCGGGTACAGGGACTGGTCCGGGTAGGTGTGGCCGGAGTTGTTCGCATCGGCTGCCACCTGCCAGCCGGAGAGGTAGATGGCCTTCAGGCCGGCCTTGACCTGCTGCACCGCCTGGTTGCCGGTGAGGGCACCCAGGGCGTTGGTGTAGCCTTCGTCGCCGGCGTTGCGCAGCTGGTCCCAGAGCTTCTCGGCACCGCGGCGGGCCAGGGTGTGCTCCTCCTGGATGCGGCCGCGCAGCTTGACGACGTCTTCGGCGGTGTAGTCGCGCTCAATGCCTGCCCAACGGGGGTCGCTGGCCCATTCCTGCGTGAGCTGTTCTGCCGTGGGGGCGGTGTTCTGGTCCTGGCTCATTGCTAAATCTCCTTGAATTCATCTCATTCGTCCCGGCCGCTTCAACCGGAATTTCCTGCTGTGAACTAAGCCTGTGCCAACAACAACCCCTCTTCTAGGGTTTTTCTATGGAAAGAAATGCGTTTCTTCGCGTATTGTGAAAAACGTGACGAGTGCAACATGGAACCGGCCCAGTCCCGGACCCCGCAAGCGCGGATCGGCCGCCGGAAAGCAGTCCGGAAGCGATACCGAGCGCACCCTGGATGTGATCAGCCTGGGCCGCCGGGTCCGCCATCTGCGCAAGGCCAAGGGCATGACCTTGGATGACCTGGGCGCCGCCGTCGGAACCGTGGCGTCGCAGTTGTCCCTGATCGAAAACGGGAAGCGTGAGCCGAAGCTCGGCATGATGCAGGCCCTGGCTGCCGCGCTGGATGTCAGCATCGATTCGCTGCTCGGCGCGGAGCCGCCCAGCCGTCGGGCCGCCCTGGAGATCGAGCTGGAACGGGCGCAGCGCGGACCGTTGTATGCCTCGCTCGGCCTGCCCAAGGTGCGGATCGGCTCCCGGCTGCCGCTGGACGTGCTGGAATCCCTGGTCGGACTGCAGGCCGAGCTGGAACGCCGGCTCAACGAGCAGGTGGCCACCCCGGAGGAGGCACGCCGGGCCAACGGCGAGCTGCGGGCCATGATGCGGGAACGGAACAACTACTTCCCCGAGTACGAGGCCGAGGCGCAGAAGGTGCTGCAGTCCGTGGGGCACACCTCCGGGCCGCTGTCCCAGCACGTGATTGCGGATATTGCCGCGCACCTGGGCTTCAGCCTGCACCATGTGAATGACCTGCCGCACTCCACCCGTTCCGTCACCGACCTGAAGAACCGGCGCATCTACCTCACCCAGTCCCAGCGTTCGGACCACGATCCGCGCTCGGTGCTGCTGCAGGCACTGGGGCATTACGTGCTGCAGCACCAGACACCCAGCAGCTACGGCGAATTCCTCAGCCAGCGGGTGGCCACCAACTACTTCGCCGCCGCGCTGCTGCTGCCGGAGAAAGCCACGGTGGAGTTCCTGCAGCGGGCCAAGGCTGCCAAGGAAATCGCCGTGGAGGACATCCGGGACGCGTTTGCCGTCTCCTATGAAACCGCGGCGCACCGGTTCACCAACCTCGCCACCGAGCACCTGGGCATCCCGACCCATTTCCAGAAGGTGCACGAGAGCGGGATTGTCTACAAGGCCTATGAGAACGACGGCGTGACGTTCCCGGCGGACCACACCGGCGCCATCGAGGGCCAGCCGATCTGCCGGTACTGGACCTCGCGGGAGGTGTTTTCGGTGCCGGACCAGTTCAGTGCGTTCAACCAGTACACCGACACCCCGGCCGGCACCTACTGGTGCACCGCCCGGGTGGAACGCGGTTCCGCCGGAAAGTTCTCCGTGAGCATCGGACTGCCGTACCAGCACGTGAAGTGGTTCCGCGGCCGGGACACCACCGAACGGTCCAAGTCCCGCTGCCCGGACCCGGACTGCTGCCGCACGCCGCCCGGCGAGCTGTCCTCGGAATGGTCCGGCTTCGCCTGGCCCAGCGCCCGCGCGCATTCGCACCTGCTGGCCGCGCTGCCGCCCGGCGCCTTCCCCGGTGTGGATGAAACCGAGGTGTATTCGTTCCTGCAGTCGCATTCGGAGCAGTAAGGCATCAGGCAGGGGAACTGACGCACAACCCAAGACGCACTAGGGTGAATCCATGCCTGAGATGCCCGAAGTGCAGGGACTCGTTGACTTCCTGCGGACCAAGCTCATCCCGTCGGACTCGCCCCCGGCCGTGATTCGGGACGTGGAAGTGCTCTCCTTTGCGGTGCTGAAGACCGCCGGCGTTCCGCTGGACGCACTGCACGGAGAGGCGGTCACCGCCGTGGACCGCCGGGGAAAATTCATAGTCCTCACGGCCGGGGAGGTGCACCTGGTGATGCACCTGGCCAAGGCAGGCTGGCTGCGCTGGTCGGACGCCTTGAAGCCGGGCCGGCTGCGGCCGGGGAAGGGCGCCATGGCGCTGCGGGTGCGGTTCGCCGCGGCTACCGGCGACGACGGCGGGAAGGAACCCGGCTTCGATCTGACCGAGGCCGGGACCAAGAAGTCCCTGGCCGTGTATCTGGTGCGCAGCCTGGACGAGGTGCCGGGGTTGGCCCGGCTGGGTCCGGAAGCGCTCGACGTCGGCTTCGACGCCTTTTCGGACCTGCTGGCCGCCCATCACGGCCAGATCAAGGGCCTGCTCCGGGACCAGTCGGTGATCGCGGGGATCGGCAATGCGTACAGTGACGAAATCCTGCACGCGGCACGGCTGTCACCGTTTGCCAATGCGGCCAAGCTGGACGCGGACCAGGCCGGGCAGCTGTTCGTGGCCATGCGCACCACCCTGGAAGCCGCCATTGAGGGTGCCTCCGGACGGCCGGCGTCGGAACTCAAGGACTCCAAGCGGCAGGCACTGCAGGTCCATGCCCGGACCGGGCAACCGTGCCCGGTGTGCGGGGACACCGTCAGGGAAGTCTCGTTTGCCGATTCCTCCCTGCAGTACTGCCCCACCTGCCAGACCGGCGGCAAAATCCTGGCGGACCGCCGGATGTCCCGGTTGGATAAGTAGAGCCGCAAAAGCAGCAGCGGACCCCGGCGTGTGCCGGAGTCCGCTGCTGTCTGGCCAGGGGTTTTATCCCGGCTCGGAGTTACCTCCGCACCGGGATTACGGGCTTAGCTGCGGCCACCTCCGTGACCGCCGCCGTGGCCGTGGCCACCCTTGCACTTCTGGCCTTCGAACTTGGCCTTGTAGCTGGCCTTTTCAGCCTTGCCCTTGCCGGTGAACGTGTAGTTCGCCGTGACTTCGCCGCCCTTGATGGAGGACTGCTTGGTCTTGATGCTCACCGACTTGCTCTTGCCCGGGGACAGGTTGTTGACCGTGACGGTGCCGTAGTTGGACTTCACCACCACGTTCGCCTGCCGGGTACCGGTGTTCTTCACCGTGACGGCAATCTCCGCACCCGACCCCGAGCACTTGCTGACCGCGCTGACCGGATTGGCCGGCGTGGGCTTGGGCGTGGGGGTCGGCTTGGGTGTCGCCGTCGGCTTCGGCGTTGCCGTGGGGGTCGGCTTGGGTGTCGCCGTCGGCTTCGGCGTTGCCGTCTGGGTGGGAGTCGGCGTCGGCGTTGCCTTGGCCGGAACCTTGATCGGCAGTACTTCCGCACGCCCGCCGTCGCCGTTGGTGCCGCTCAGGTCACCCGTCGCGTTGTGCAGGTGCAGGAACAGTGCCTTGGCGTCGGTGGTGCCGGCGCTGCGGGTCACATCGATCTTGGCACCATCGATATCCGCGAACACCGCACTCGGGGCTGCACCGGTGAAGGACAGCGCCGGGTTGGCGGCATCAAACGGAATGTACTCCGTGGTGTCCACCGGAATGCTCTCGCCCAGCTCATTCACGTTGTACGGGCTCCACGTGGTGACCCGGTACTTGAACGGCGCCGAAGCGGCGTTCACATCCAGGCCCAGGGCCGAGGCCCGCACCGGGAGGGTCACCGCATTGGTGTCGAACGTGTTGGAGTCCGTGTTGCCCTGCAGGCCGTTGGCTCCGGTCTGGAACACCATGGTGGCCGTGCCGTCCGCATTCAGCCGGTAGGTCGAGACGAGGACCAGGTCCACGTCATCGGTCCGGCTGGTGAACGTCACGAAGTCGGGAACCGAGTCACCGTTGGTGTCGATCTCCACGTCGATTTCGTACGCGGACCCGAGGTAGGGCCAGTTGTCCCAGGTGCTGACACCGAAGTTGACCAGTGAGGACGCCAGGTCCCCGCCGGCAGCCTTCACGCCCGGGACGGTGGAGGAAGCACCCACGGACTGCAGGTCCAGGGCGTTCATGGAATCCATCTTCACGGAGTCCAGCTTCGGGCTCTGCGCACCGAGGACCAGCGGCGAGACCAGGGACAGGTAGCGCGAGGCGCCCGTGCCCTGGTTGAGGTCGCGCCCCTGCAGGGTGACCGTGCTCTTGAGGGCCTCGGAGTCGGCGAAGGCGATTTCCTTGCCTGCGCTCATGTCCGACGTCGGCTTCGGCGCGGAGTAGACCGGAACCCGCAGTGTGGGCGTGCCGGCGGCCGCGAACTGCACCCGCCCGGACACATCCGCCAGGAACTGCCGGTTCATGCCCAGCTGCACGCTGTCAGCGGCCGGATCCATGGTCTTGGCCAGGGCGGCCGGATCGGAGATGCTCAGCGTGACATCCACGGTGGCTTTGCCGTTGGCCGGCACGTTCACCGAGGGGGTGGTGCTGATGACGACGCCGGGCATGGTGGATGCCTGCAGGTAGCTGACCTGGTAGGAAACGGGG
Source organism: Arthrobacter sp. Y3224198 (assembly GCF_059090025.1). NCBI lineage: Bacteria > Bacillati > Actinomycetota > Actinomycetes > Micrococcales > Micrococcaceae > Arthrobacter > Arthrobacter sp. Y3224198. Next base: position 130,280 of record NZ_JBNHFG010000002.1, on the reverse strand, counting down.
CGGTCGGCCCGGTTCTCCACCGTGACCTGCTTGGTCTGCACCAGGGCTTCCTTGCCGAGCTCCAGCACACCGAAGTTCACGCTGGTCAGCGCCGGGTCCTCCGTCGCGTAGGCCAGTGCCTTGGTGCTGACCGCATCCAGGGCATCCACCCGGCCCGAGCCGACCCGGTTCGGGGCCTGGACGGCTCCGTTGGCGGTCAGCAGGTCATGGGTGGCGGTGTTCATGATGGCGGTCTTGACCTGGTAGGGATTCAGGTCCGTGGCCGCGTACACCAGGGCGGCGATACCGGCCACGTGCGGGGTGGCCATGGAAGTGCCGCTGCTGACGGACGCACCGTCGCCCGACCCCACCGACACCGAGCCGATGGACGAGCCGGGAGCAGCGACGTCGGGCTTCACCACGCCGTTGGAGCCGTGCACGCCGCGGGAGGAGAAGGAGCTGACGGTGTCGCCGGCCCCGGAGGGACCGGAGGTGGTGGCCTGGTAGGCCGGGGACAGGCGCAGCGTGAGGGTACCGGCGACGGCGGCCGGACGCAGCCGGTCCGAGGACTCGGCGTTCAGCTGGATACCGGGGATGGTGGCGTTGCCGCCGATGCCGGCGTCAAAGACCGAGCGCGGGGAATCCAGCACAACACCGGTGGCGCCGGCGTTCTGGGCGTTGTTGAACCGGACGCCGGACCCGCAGGGGAAGGCACCGTTCTCTTCCCACTGGATCCAGACCCACTTGCCGGTCAGGGAGCCTGCCGGGAACGGGTTGCAGCCGAAGGCGTTGTCCGCCGGGGCAGCCACCACGGTACCGGTGAGCTGGGCTTCCGTCACCGCCGGGTTGGAGTAGTTGAAGTTGGAGGAGTACTGCCCGGCTGCCGTTCCGGCCAGTTCGGCCGGGGCGAGGACATCGGCCCGGTCCAGGGTGACCTGGGAACCGATGCTGCTGGCCACCGTCAGCGCCGACTTGGCGTTGCCGGGGGAGCCGCCGACGTCGTACACGTCTCCGGCGTTGCCGGAGGCGACCACCGAGAGGATGCCCTGCTCGGTGAGCTTGTTGACAATGTCGTTCTCGGGATCGTCGTACGGGGCGTAGTCCGAGCCGAGTGACATGTTCACAACCTGCGCACGGTCGGAGAAGTCGCCGTCGCCGTTCGGGTCGAGGACGAAGTCCAGGGCCTGGCCCACCACCTCGGAGGAACCGGAGCAGCCGAAGACGCGGATGCCCACCAGGGACGCTTCGGGGGCGGAACCGGGACCGATGCGCATGGAGTTGACTTGTTCCGCGGTCAGGGTGGAGTAATTGCCGCGGAACGTGGTGCCGTCATTGTTCGTGCCGTAGCCGGCTGCGGTACCCGCGACGTGGCTGCCGTGCCCGCCGCAGTCCAGCGGGTTGAGGTCCGGACGCGGAACCGGCTGGTAGGTGGGGGAGTTGGGGTCGGCGTTGTAGTCGTCGCCCACCAGGTCATAGCCGCCGATGAACTTGGTGGAGTCGATCAGGCCGCTGTCGGCGGCGGGAATGGTGGGGGAGGCCTGCGCTGCGGCGTAGGCCTCAACCGTCCCGGGGCCGCCGAAGTCGCTGTGGGTGTAGTCGATGCCGGTGTCCAGAACGGCAATAGTGATGCCCTTGCCGGTCTGCTGGCGCTCCACCCAGGTGTTCAACGCGCGGGTATCGATGTCGGCGCCCTTGTTATCCACGGACTTCGGCACGATCTTGGTGATCCGCGCGACGTCCGCGCGGCCCGCGAGGTCGCGGATGGCCTGGGCGTCGCCCACAATGGCCGTGCCGGGGAGGGTGTTGGTGGTGGTGTAGAGGGTACTGGCGGCAGCCTCTGCCGCTACGGATTCGGCCTGGCTGGTGATGTTGCTGCGGATCTCTTCCACCAGCGGCTTGTTCACCACCGGCTCGGCTTTGCCTTCCTTGACCTCTTCCGGCTGCGTCTGCTCAAAGGCACCCTCGCCGGTGAACTGGACGTAGACGGAAACCTGTCCGGAGGCATCCCGCAGGCTGGGAGATACCTTCTGGGCCTGGAACTCTTCGACGGATATGCCCTGGGCACGGCCGTCGCTGTTGGTGGGATCTTCCGGGACCCCGGTGGCCTGGGCCGGCAGGCCCAGGGACGCCGTGAGTGCGAGCCCGGCAAATGCGGCAGTGAGTACCGCGCCGGGTTTGTGATGGATGGACAATCTCATTGCGCTCCTTGAACGTTCCACCGAGCGCTACCGGGCACGTCCAAGAGACTTTTGCACCGGCTGCTGACGCACTGCGGCAGGTTTTCCGTTGTGCCCCCAACCCCCGTCAGGAGTGTCAGCATGCACGTAACGGCCCCCAAACCAAGCAGCCGTAGGGGTCACAATAGAGGAGCAATCCGGTGGTGCAAAGGTTGGTGCCGCACACAGCGAATTATTTGTTTGGCTCTTGTTTTTTCACGGTTCAGGCAGTAGTTTTCGGCACCTGCAGACTAAAAACATAAACAAAAGGAGCCGCCCGTCGCCGGGGGCTCCTTTTTGTTTTTGGTATGGGAGTTTGCTGTTGGGAACCAGGGGTTTCCGGGCTGCCGCACCCGACTGCAGAGCCGACTACGAAGCCGGACTGCAGGGCCGGGCTACAGCGCCGGACCCTGCCCCGCGTTGCCCTGCCACAGGGCGTCGAACGGAGCGTTCGAGGAGACCCGGTTCCGGATGCCTTCGGTCACGAAGGCCTTGGCGGTCCTGGCAGCCTCCAGGGGGGTGGCACCCTTGGCCAGCTCGGCGGTGATGGCGGCGGCCAGGGTGCAGCCGGCACCGCTGACGGCCACGTTGCCCACCTTGGGGGCGCGCAGGACTTCCATGGTCTCGCCGTCGTAGAACACGTCGACGGCGTCGTCGCCTTCCATCCGCACGCCGCCCTTGGCCAGCACCACGGCTCCGCTGGCCTCGTGGATGCGGCGGGCCGCTTCCTTCAGGTCCTCCACGCTCTCGATGGAGTCCAAGCCGGAGAGGGACAGGGATTCAAAGTGGTTGGGGGTCACGAAGGTGGCCAGGGGCAGAATCTGGGCCTTGAGCGCCTGATCGGTGTCCAAGGCGGCTCCGGGTTCCTGGCCCTTGCAGATCAGCACCGGATCCAGCACCAGGTTCTTCCAGTCCTGGGCCTGCAGCGCCTTGGCCACGACGTCGATGGTGGCCGGGGTGCCGAGCATGCCGATCTTGACGGTATCCAGGTCATACGCCGTAGTGATTGCTTCGAGCTGGTCGGCAATAACCTGCGCATCCACCGGAACGAAGCGGTGGTTCCAGGAATCCTTGGGGTCGAAGGACACGATGCAGGTCAGTGCCGTGATGCCGTAGACGCCCAGTTCCTGGAAGGTCTTCAGGTCAGCCTGGGCGCCGGCGCCGCCGGTGGCTTCGGAACCGGCGATGGTCAGCGTTACGGCCGGAGCGGCAGCCGCAGAAGAGTGTGTGTTAGCAGACATGGCTCCATCTTCCACCCAAACCGGCAAACGCGGCCACCCGGCCCGGATGCCCGCCGGCGCTGCCCACCGGCGCCGCGCCGTCGTCGTGCGCCCGGCGCCTCTGTTTCCGCCCCGGCGAGCTACCCGTCCCGCCGGATCCCGCGCAGCAGGTGCACCACGTCCTCCACGATGTTCCGGACCACGGGAAGCCGCGAAAGGATGACCAGCTTGGCCACCAGCGGCGCCAGGTTGGCGGCGAGCCGGTGGGACCGGCGCTGCCCGGGGGACCGGTCATAGACCCAGAACAACGTGATGCCCATGTACATCAGCCAAAGCAGCTCGGACAGGTCGTCGCGGATGGCCAGCGGCGGCTGCGGCCTGGCGCTGGTGACGGCCTGCCGGAACATGGCAATCGATTTTCCGCGTCCGACGGCGGCGTGGGCACGGCGGTTGGGAGCCATGGCATCGCGCAGGAAATGCATGCCGAAGGCGTGGTACGGGGCCATGGTGTCCAGGCCGGAGGACAGGATGACCTTGAGGTTTTCGCCGAGGTTGTGGCCCTCGCGGATCAGCGGCAGCGCCATTGAACGGTGCTCGTCCTGCAGGGACGAGTAGAGCTCGTGGATGAGGTCATCCTTGGAACGGAAGTAGTAGTAGGCGTTGCCCACGGACACGCCTGCCTCCAACGCGATGGCGCGCATGGTGGTCTTTTCATAGCCCTGGACGGAGAACAGGCGAAGTGCCGTATCGATGAGGAGCCGGCGCGTCTGTTCGCTCTTGACGGTGACGGCCAATGATGCTCCCTTATGCAGTATTTCCAGCGATCAGTAGACCACAGTTTTGAACATGTTCAAAACAGGCCGGAAGGGGTCGGATTCCGCGGCAGGCCGGGACCGGGGCCGGGGCATGGCAGAATGGATGCGGTCCTACGGGACCGCCCGGGGCAGCGGGCACAGTGCTAATACAGCCGGCGAGAGCCAGGCGAACCACTACCGGAACGGAATGCCATGGATGTACAGCCACGGGCAGCTGCGAAAACCGCTGCAACGTACGCCTCCCGCGGGAGCTCCCACTATGACCTGATCCTGACGCTGATGTGCGTGGTCATCGTCATCTCCAACATCGGCGCCACCAAGGGAGTGCAGTTCGCCCTTCCCGGCGGCTGGGAGATCGTCACCGACGGCGGATTCTTCCTCTTCCCGCTCGCCTACATCCTCGGCGACGTGGTCAGCGAGGTCTACGGTTTCAAGGCCGCCCGGCGGGCCATCTTCACCGGCTTTGCGATGGCGCTGCTGGCCGTGGTCAGCTTTGCCATCATCATTGCCCTGCCCGGGTTCACCGACGACTACGGGCTCGAGAAGCAGGCCGCGCTGGAGACGGCGCTCGGGCCGGTGTGGCAGATTGTCGGCGCCAGCCTGATGGGCTTCCTGGCGGGCCAGCTGCTGAACTCGCTGGTGCTGGTGCGGATGAAGGAGCGCTTCCGGGAAAAGGCCCTGGCGGGCCGGCTGATGGCCTCCACCGGCGTGGGGGAGTTCGCCGACACCCTGATTTTCTGTGCCATTGCCGCTCCCGTCATCGGCATTACCGACGCCGGCGGGTTCTTCAATTACGTGCTGTTCGGGTTCCTCTACAAGACGCTGATCGAGTACCTGTTTGTGCCCGTGACCGCCGTGGTAATCCGGTTGATCAAGAAGCGCGAGCCCACCTATGCGGAGCCCGCACTGGAGCCGACGCCGGCGGGATAGATTGCGCGGCCAGGTTGGCGCGGCAGGTTGGCCGGGGAATCGAGAAGGCACGATTTACCGGCGGGGGAATCGAGAGGGCACGATTTACCGGTGGGGGAATCGAGAGGGCACGATTTACCGGTGGGGGAATCGAGAGGGCACGATTTACCGGTGGGGGAATCGAGAGGGCACGATTTACCGGTTTCCGGGCGAAAAACGGTAATTCGTGCCTTCTCGTTCCGGTGGCCGGCCCGTCCGGCTCAACGGTCGGTCCCGGTTGGCTGTTCTGCTGCCGCCGGGGTGCGGCCCGGGCTTTCTAGCGGACATCTGCTGCCGCCGGGCGGGGGCGGGGCTTCCGAGCGTGGCATCTGCTGCCACTTTGTCCAATCGCTCCCGTTTTGGGTTTTTGCTGCCACATAAAGGTGGCAGCAGCAGCGCAAACTGGTAGCAGTTTCCCGATCCGACCGGGTTTAGCCCGCCCCCTCCATCCGGACCCATCCGCCCCGTCCGGGCCCCGCCAGCCAGCCCCGCCCCTCCATCCGGACCCATCCGCCCCGCCCGGGCCCCGCCAGCCGGCCCCGCCTCCGTCCGGACCCATTTCGGACCGCTTCCGGCCCCGCTACGGGGCGATCGGTGCCGTGATGCCCAGCGAAACCGGGGGAAATCTTCCGCTGGTTGTGCAAGGGTAGGGGGATACGCGTTTCACTTGCTACTCACACCCTGAATCCGGCAGGAGACAAGACATGAGCAGAGAAGATCCGGTCCCCAACGCGGGAGCGAAGGCAGTAGACGAGAACCTGGCGGGAAGCCGCGACGAGTTCAACGATGAAGTCACCCAGGCGATGATTGAGGATATGCAGCAGGACGACAGCCCCGGTGACAGCGAGCGGGACTCCCAAGCCGCCCTTGAGGTGGATGAGGAAACGCCGGCGACGCCGGGCAAGGCCTCGTCCTGAAACGCAGCCCTCGGGGCTTCGTCAGCCCGATAAGTCCGCGAGGAATCCCGGGCAAGGACCGCCAATAAGCAGCGGGATTTCCCCCAGCAGCCCGTAATCCACAGCAAGATCCTTGATTCCAGGAGGACAGCATGGCCGGAGACAAAGACTTCGAACACAACGAAACGCAGGCTGAGGAACAGCTGCAGATAGTGGATCCGCCCGCTCCGGGCGAAGACGGCCAGAAAAACGGCCAGCAGCAGGCCGGCGGCGCGCCCACCGGCGGGCCGGAGGACCCGAGCGCCGCGGACCAGAACCCCACCGGCGAAGCGGACGAGCAGGAAAACGAGCCGCTCCCGCGCACTTGGAACTAGACGGACCCGAACGACGCGGACCTGAAACCAGGCGCACCCTGGAACCAGAAACCTGGAACTAGGCAGACCTGAAACCAGGCGAAACCTGAAACCAGAAACCAAGCGCACCTGAAGCCCGGGAACGAAACAGGCAGCTCGCCGGCGGGAACCGCTGCCGGCGGGCTGCCTGTTCCAGTTAAGGGCTACTGCCCGCTGTAGTACTTCCCCAGCACCTCGGCCTTGAAGTCGAAGAAGGAGCCGTCTTCGATGGACAGGCGGGCGTCGTCCACGAGTTTCACGGTGAACCGCTCGTTGTGGATGGAGATCAGCGTATGGCTGACCATCTCGTTGGCCTTGAACAGGTGCTGGATGTAAGCCCGCGTGTAGTTGGTGCAGGTGTAGCAGTCGCAGCCGTCCACCAGCGGCCCGAAGTCCTTCTTGTACTTCGCATTGGAAAGGTTCTTGCGTCCGTACGGGGTGTAGAACGCAGAATTGCGGGCCACCCGGGTGGGGGAGACGCAGTCGAACGTGTCGGCGCCGTTCTCGATGGCGGTAAAGATGTCATCGGGCTCGGAAATGCCCAGCAGGTGCCGGGGCTTGTTCTCCGGAAGTTCCTCGGTGCACCAGCGGACAATGGTGCCGAGGTTTTCCTTCTCGAACGCCCCGCCCAGTCCGAACCCGTCAAAGTCCATGGCACCCAGATCGCGCGCTGCCTTGCGCCGCAGATCCTCGTACTGGGCGCCCTGCAGCACGCCAAACAGTGCCTGGTAGGGCTTGCCTACCCGTTCTTCGGTGAGCCGGTTGTGCTCGGCAAGGCACCGCAGGGCCCACAGGCGGGTGCGTTCCAGCGACATTTCCTGGTAGCCGCGGGAGTTCATCAGCGTGGTCAGCTCGTCAAAGGCGAACATGATGTCCGCACCGATCTTGTGTTGGACCTGCATCGAAATCTCCGGGCTGAACCGGTGCTTGTCGCCGTTCAGGTGCGACTTGAACCAGACGCCGTCGTCATCAATGTGCGCCAGGCGCTCCTTGCCGGGCGCGACGTCGTCGTCCGCTCCCGTGGCATGCGTGGTGCCGTCGGCATTCATGTTGATGACCTTCTTGAACCCGGCGCCCAGGCTCATGACCTGGAACCCGCCGGAATCGGTGAAGGTGGGGCCGGACCAGTTCATGAACTTCCCCAGGCCGCCGGCCTCGTCCAGGATGTCCGGGCCCGGCTGGAGGTACAGGTGGTAGGCGTTGGCCAGGACGGCCTGCGCGCCCAGATCGGCGACGGACTCGGGCAGCACGGCCTTGACCGTGGCCTTGGTGCCCACAGCAATAAAGGCCGGCGTCTTGATTTCCCCGTGCGGCGTGGAGATGGTGCCGGTGCGGCCCTGGAAGCCTCCTCCGTTCGCCTCTACGCGGGCTTCGGCCGCTGCCGGGGCGGTTTCGCGCAGGCGCTTACCGAGGGTGAAGGAGAAGGCTGAAGAAGACACCCTTCCATTTTGCCTTACCCCGGGTAACGCACGCGCGCCGGGGCGGGTACGACGGCGGGACACGGCGATGCCGGAGGGGCGCCGGACAGGCATCGGGGCGGGTACGACGCCGGGACGCCGCGACGCCGGACAGGCGCCAGGGCGGGCACGAAGACGCGACGGTGCCGGGAGGTGCGCCCCGGACGACGCCGCCGCTACCGGGGAAGGCGGCGTGCCGGTGGGAGGTTCCCCACATTTATTCAGGCCGCCGCACCTCCGGCGATACGTTGGATAGGCGGATTTCTGCATCCGGAAGTCAACCCCGGGCAACAGCCGCACCACCACTCCCGATGCCCCGGTACGAAAGGCTGTGCCTGCCCCCTTGACCCATTTGCGAGAGATGTTTCGGATCGCCCCGGCCCACAACGACCACCACGTGGCCATCCGGTGTGCCATCGGCATAGGTTTGCCGCTCTTGCTGGTACTGGCGCTGGGGCGGATCGACCTGGCCATCTTCGCGTCATTCGGGGCGTTCACCGGGATCTATGGCCGCAACGAACCGCACCGCCAGCGGCTGGGCCACCAGGCCCGCGCCGGGGCACTGATGCTGGCGGTCATCCTGGCGGCGGCGCTGTCTGCACGGCTGGACCTGGACGCGTGGGGCACGGTCATTGGCACAACCGTGGTAGCCGCGCTGGGCACCGTCGTCACCGGGTTCTGGCGGCTCCGGCCCGCGGGCTCGCTGTTCCACATCTTCGCGTTTGCAGCCATCTCCTCGGTGCCGAACCAGCCGCCGGTCTGGCAGGGCATGCTCGTCGCCGTCCTGACCGTGGCTTTTTCGATCCTGCTGGGCCAGTCCGGAATGCTGGCCCGCCGGTACCGGACGGACTGGAGCCGGCCGGTCCGCCCCCGGTTTTCGGCTGCGCAGCGCCGGTTCATCTACATTGACGGGTTGCTGTACGGCATAGCCGCCGCACTGGCCGGGTCCATCGCCACCCTGCTGGGGATCGGCCACAACTACTGGGCCATGGTGGCCGCCACCGTCCCTTTGATCGGCCAGACCGTACGGCACCGGGTGCACCGCGGTCTGCAGCGCATCCTGGGCACTTTTGCCGGCCTGGTCCTGACCGCCCTGATCCTCTTCCCCGGCCTGGAGCCGTGGCAGATGGTGCTGGTGATTGCCGCCTGCCAGTTCGGCGCGGAAATGCTGATCGCCCGCCAATATGCCCTGGCCCAGGCTGTGGTCACCCCGCTGGCCCTGGTCAGTACGGAACTGGCTCACCCCAGCAACCCGGTGCAGCTGCTCACGGACCGGGGGCTGGAGACACTGATCGGCGCCGCGGTCGGCATGGCAGTGGTGGTTGCGGTGCATCTGCGGCAGAAGCACCTGGAAACAAAACAGCAGCGCCACAACCCTGCGGCAGGTTAGCGGCAGCAGCAGTAACGGAGCTCAGTCCTGGCGAACGGCGATCAGCTCGGTGCGGATCCGGCGCTCCAGCTCGGCGTCGGCCAGTGTCTGCGAGCCGCCGTGCGCCCGCAGGTACAACAGGGCGTTCAGGCGCAGGACGCGCCATTCCCGTTCTTCGGACTCGTTTCCCGCCTCGGCGGCACGGTGGATTTCCCGGTCATAGAGGTTGGGTTCGTTCAGCTGGCGCTGCAGCAGCTCGGCTGCCAGCTTGGCCTTCAACGGGTCCGTTTCGGACGCATCGGCCGCACGCACCGCCTGGCTGTAGGCGGCGGCACTGTCCTCGTCGCCGTTTTCGTGGGTGATGTGGGCGGCCAGGGCCAGAGCGCCCTGGATCCAGTTCCATCGGCCGAAATTGCCGTCGAAAGGCAGGCCGGTGATGACGTTGCAGACCTTCAGGGCGTTCGCGGCATCGCCCAGGTCCACAAACAGCAGGTAGGCCAGGTCCCGGACGTCCTGGAGGTTGCTGCCGGACTTGACGTTCAGTCCGCGCTCCAGCCGGGCCGCGATGTCCTGGACGGCAGCGTTGCCGGGATGGGCCGCGGCCGCTTCGGAGATAATCTCCGCCGCGTTGTCCTCTTCGGAGGGCACCTGACGGACGGCGTCGGACGGGTCTCCCTCCGGAGCCGGGGCCTGCACCCGGACGGACGAACCGTGGGCCAGCCGCAACGACTGTCCGTCTTCGAGCTTGACGATCACCAGTGCCGGCGTGCCGAAATCGTCGTCCTCCACGCTGGTTCCCGCCACGGGAGCCAGCGGTGCTGCGCCGCCGTCGGCCGGGACAAGCCTCTGGCCCGGTGCTAGCAGTTCCGCATTGACCCGGAACGCATACGTTTCCGGCAGGCTCTCAGACATGGCGATTCCTTCGTGGTTGGACCTCGGCTCCCCAGACCTTCCATTATATAAAGCTCAGGTAACGCCGCCCCGGTAGTTCCGCCGGGGCGGCGCCGTGAGCCGTCGCACGCTGGCCGGTCAGCGTCCCCAGCCGGCCGAGGCCAGGGCCTGGCGCAGCAGATCGCCGCGGCCGCCGGAGAACTCGGCGTAGATGGCCGGGCTGAGGGCTTCCTCGGGGGTCAGCCAGGACAGTTCCAGCGCGTCCTGGCGCGGATCGCACTCACCGGTGACCGGAATCAGGTAGGCCAGCGCGACGGCGTGCTGGCGCTCGTCCGTGAGCCCGCTCTGGGACGGGGAGGGGAAGTACTCGGCTACGGCAAACGGCACGAGCGTGGGCGGCAGCTGAGGCAACGCCATGGGACCGAGGTCCTTTTCCAGATGGCGCAGCAGGGCGCCGCGGATGGTTTCGCGGTACATCACCCGCCCGGAAACGAAGGAACGCACCATCCGGCCTTCCGGGGTGGCCTGCAGCAGCAGTCCCACCTCCGTCACGTAGCCCAGCGGATCGCATCGCACCGGAACGGCCTCGACGTAAACCATGGGCAGGCGCTGCCGGGCTTCGTAGAGGTCTTCCTCGGAAAGCCAGCCTGGATACGGGTCAGGAGTACGAACGTTCATAGGAGTGTTCTACCGCAAAGGCACCGGAGGAGTCATACGGCACGCTGCGCTTCGGCCATCGGCTGAACCGGAACCCAAACGCCGTAGGGGCTCTTTTGGTCCGCCGGCAGCAACCCTAGGCTTGATTCATGACACGGGAGCTCCCGGAGCTCCTCCTGCCGGATGCCGGGGCCTGGCGGGAGTGGCTGGAGCACAATTACGCCCGATCAACCGGTGTGCGGCTGGTGCTGGGCCGCAAGGGCGGCGCGGTGACAAAGCTGAACTATCGGCTGGCCCTCGACGAGGCCCTCTGCTTCGGCTGGATTGACGCCCAGGCGGACAAGCGGGATGAGGAAAGCTATCTCCAGCGGTTTCAGCCGCGCGGGCCGCGCAGCATCTGGTCCCTTCGCAACGTTGGGCACATCAACCGGCTGGAAGCCGAAGGCCGGATGCATCCGGCGGGCCGCGACGCCGTGCTGAGCGCCAAGGTGGATGGCCGTTGGGACGCCGCGTACGCCGGATCGGCGACGGCGGAGATCCCGGCCGATCTGGCGGCGGCCATCGCGGCGGTGCCCGAGGCGCAGCGGATGTTCGATGTGCTGACCGCCCAGAACCGTTTTGCCCTGTACTTCCGGCTGCAAAACCTCAAGACGGCCGAGGCGCGCAAGCGCCGGATCAACGCTTTTGTGGAGATGCTCAGCGAGCACCGCAGCCCGTACCCGCAGAAACGCGCACCCCTACCCTTGCCCGGGGCGGACGCGCCGGGGGACGCTTAGGAGCACCGCGGGGCCCCTGCCGGTCCGGCGGTTCCGTTCATCCCACCAGGAGGTCCACATGTGCCGGCTGTTCGGTATGCACGCGGGAACGGACCCGGTCCGGGCCACCTTCTGGCTCCTCACGGCGCCGGACAGCCTGGCCCGGCAGAGCCGCAAGGAGGCAGACGGGTTCGGCATCGGCACCTATGCCCGGGACGGCATACCCGTGCTGGACAAGGCACCCATCGCGGCCTATGAAGACGTCCAATACGCCCAGGCCGCCCGGGACTTGGAAAGCACCACGTTCATTGCCCACGTGCGGTACGCCAGCACGGGCGGGGATACCGCCGTTAACACCCATCCGTTTGAACAGGACGGACGCCTGCTGGCCCACAACGGTGTGGTGGAGGACCTGGATAAGCTCGAAGACCGGCTGCGGCAGCTGGACGTGTATGACCTGGTGAAGGGCGAAACGGACAGCGAACGGGTCTTCGCCCTGATCACCGGCCTGGCCCGGACCAACGGCGGGGACATCACGGCCGCCATCGGCACGGCGCTGACCTGGGTGGCCGAGAACCTGCGGCTGTACGCGGTGAACATCATCCTCACCACCGCCACCGACCTGTGGGCGGTCCGGTATCCCGACACCCACCCGCTGTACGTGCTGCAGACAACCGGCGCCGAAACCCAGGCCGAAAAACGCACCAACCGGATCAGCGTGCACAGCGAACAGATACGGCAGGAACAGCGCCCCGGCGTGCTGGTGGGCACCGAAAAAATGGACGACGACCCCAACTGGCGGCTGCTCGACGCCGGCGAGCTGCTGCATGTGGACAGGAACCTGCACATGGAGCGCCTGTTCCCGCTGCCGGACCACCCGCAGCACCTGATCACGCTGGCGGACCTGGATGCGCAGGCGGCGGCCTCGCAGCACCCGGAGAAGGTCGCCTGAAAGCGGCTTCGCCGCCGGGGTGCTTCGCTAACCGTCCAGTCCCGCCCGCCTGACGCGGGCCGACGCTTCAAGGATCATCCAGGCCTGCAGCTGGGTGGAAAGTTCGACGGCGGTCCCGCCCGGATACGTTGCGGCGGCCGGTTCCGGCGGACGGGACGAAAACAGCACCCAGTCCGCCCGCTTCCCGCGCCCCTCCCACAGGGCCTGCGCGGTGGCGTCCACCAGGCCGGCAGCCGTGCGGCGGGACGGCTCGGGCAGCGCCGGGGACACCGCAGCCTGCGCCAGGTACCGGGCCAGAATTCCCGTGAACAACCCGCCGTCCCCGGTGCCGTGCGTCTGCAGCACCTGCGGCGTCCCGCCGTCGTGCGTCAGGTGCCGGGCCACGGCACTGATCAGATCCGCCGCCCGGGCCAGGTTCGCGTTGCCGCCCAGCTCCAGCAGCGCTCCCAGCACCGGTCCCTGGTTGTAGGTAAACACCCGCGATTCCAGCTGCGGACGGCCGCGGACCACCTTCACCCCGTCCAGGTACAGGCCGGTTTCCGGATCCATCAAGGTGGCGTTCAACCAGTCCACCAGTGCCTGTGCCCGGTCCCGCGAGCCCGTGCGGACAAAATGCAGGGCAGCCGGGGCGGTTGCCGGGGTGTTCTTGAAATTCCGGTCCCGGTTCCAGTAGATGCCGCCGCCCAGCTCGGGCGTGTTCGCGGAGACCAGAGCTGCGTCCAGGGCCTGAAGGATCTTGCGGTAGGGCCGCTGCCGGTCGCGCGAGCCGGCCAGGGCGTTCAGGCGTCCCACCGCCAGGGCCAGCCACGCCATGTCGTCGTAGAACCGGTTGGTGTAGCGCAGCCGGTTGCGCAGCCCGATGGTCCGCACCAACGCCGGCGCCAGTTCATCAGCCGAGGGGTGCTCCGCGCCCCGGAACGGACTGCCGGTCCGGCGCTCCCGCAGGGCGGCATCCACCAGGGCGTCCAGGTAGTGCGCCTGCCACCAGTAATGCCAGGGCTGGCGCAGCTGCTGCAGCCGTGTGGCCGGGCGGCGGGTGGCGGCCAGATGGGTGCCGGGAATTCCTGCCAGCTGCCCGCCGAAAGCGGCGCTGACCGCGCGCGCGGCAGCCTCGGCACGCTCGTCTGCGTCCAGGTTCGGGTCCTCGAAGAGCATGGGCCAACCCTAGACCAGCCGCGGAGGATGCGGCACCAGCCGGGGCACAGTAGGCTCGGATCCTGCCATGTGACCTGCCTAACAGGTTGCGGCGGCAGCGCCGGGTGAGGGAAGAACCCGGCACGAAGAACCGGCTAGCAGGAGGAATACATGGACATCGCAGGCGCATCGGCAATCGTCACGGGGGGAGCGTCCGGGCTCGGGCGCGCAACGGCGAAGAAACTGTACGACGCCGGGGCGTCCGTTGTGGTGGTGGACCTGCCGCAGTCCAATGGGCTGGCCTTCACCGAAGAGCTGGGCAGCAACGCGCACTTCGTGCCCGGGGACGTGACCGACCCGGAGCAGATGCAGGCCGCCGTCGAAGCCGCCATGGCAGCCGGGCCGCTGCGCGTGGCCGTGAACTGTGCCGGCATTGCCACCCCCGGCAAGGTGCTGGGCCGCGACGGTGTGCTGCCGCTGGAGGACTTCGCCCGGGTCATCAGCGTGAACCTGGTTGGCACGTTTAATGTCACCCGGCTGGCGGCGGCAGCCATGGCGGAAACCGAGCCGGTGACCGCCAACGGCACGCAGGAGCGGGGCATCATCATCAACACCGCCTCGGTGGCCGCGTTCGACGGGCAGATCGGACAGCCGGCCTACTCAGCGTCCAAGGGCGGCGTGGCCGCCATGACGCTGCCGCTGGCCCGGGAACTGGCCCGCCACCTGATCCGCGTGGTGACCATTGCGCCGGGCATCTTCGAGACCCCCATGATGGCGAGCCTGCCGCAGGCCGCCCAGGACTCCCTGGCCGCGCAGGTGCCGCACCCCTCCCGGCTGGGCAGGGCCACGGAATATGCCTCCCTCACCGCGCACATCATTGAAAACCAGATGCTCAACGGCGAAACCATCCGCTTGGACGGTGCCATCCGGATGGGACCGCGCTGACCCCGATGACTGAAACGCACCAGTTGAACACAACGGACGCCGCCGGGCGGCCGCGCCGGGCGGCCGGCTCCGCGATGGCCACCGGTGCCCCGGCCGACCTGCCGGATGCCGACTTCTACGGTTTCGAAGAACAGCTGAGCGACGCCGAGAGGGACAAACTGGCCCAGCTGCGACGCTTCCTCGCCGAGGAAGTGCTGCCGTACGCCACCGGCTGGTGGAACGAGGCCCGGTTCCCCGCGGAACTGCTGCCCAAGCTGGCGGCACTCGAATTGTCCACGCCGGTGCAGCAGGGATATTCACCGTTGTTCGCCGGGCTGGTGATTGCGGAAATGACCCGGGCGGACACCTCGCTGGCCACCTTCTTTATGGTCCACCACGACCTGTTTGTGGAAGCCCTGCACGCCTTCGGCTCCGAGGAGCAGAAGGCCCGGCTGCTGGAGGATGCCCGCGCGCTGCGCATCACGGGTGCCTTTGCGCTGACCGAACCGGACCACGGCTCGGACGTGGCCGGCGGGATGGCCACCACCGCCGTCCGCGACGGCGGCACCTGGGTGCTGAACGGTGCCAAACGGTGGATCGGCAACGGGACCTTCTGCGACTACATGGTGCTGTGGGCCCGCGAACCGGACACCGGACGGACGCGCGGGTTCCTGCTCGACGCAAACCTGCCCGGGGTCACCCGCACCCGGATCGAAAACAAGACCGCCCTGCGCACGGTGCAGAACGCAGACATCCTCCTGGAGGACGTCCGGGTGCCCGAGGCAGACCTGCTGGCCGGAGTGGAAAGCTTCGACGATACAAAGCAGCTGCTGCGCGGCTCACGCATCATGGTGGGCTGGCAGGCGGTCGGCGCACAGCTGGCCGCGTTCGACCTCGCCCGGGCGCACGCCGTCGAACGCCTGCAGTTCGGCAAACCGCTGGCCTCCTTCCAGCTCATCCAGCAGCAGCTGGTCCAGATCCTCGGTAACGCCGTGGCGAGCACGGGCATGCTGGCACGCGTCACCGAACTCGAACACGGAGGCTATCCCGGCGCCGCCGGCCACGTGCCGGGTGTTGCCGGCGGCGACATGGCCCGGGCCGCGCTGGCGAAATCGTATGCAAGTGCCCGGATGCGGGAGAGCGTCGCCTTGGGCCGGAGCATCCTGGGCGGCAACGGGATCGTGACCGATTACCGGATGGCCAAGATCTTCGCCGACGCCGAGGCCATCTACACGTATGAGGGGACGTATGAGATCAACTCGCTGATTGTCGGGCGGGAGATTACCGGGGTTTCTGCATTGCGTTGAGGTTGTGGCTGGGTGGCCCCTGCGGGGCCTGGAACGGCGGCAACGAAATGCCCGCGCTCGCAGAGCTCGCGGGGAATATTAAAGCCGCCTTCCTCCAGGCCCCTCCGGTGCCCCCTCATGCCTCCAGAACCCGTGCGGACGGCGGTATTTCCAAGCCGTCCTTACCTGATGGCGGGTGTGGCCCTGCCCGCCGGTACAGACTCCGGCCGGGGACGGAAGGGCGCCAACGGGTTGGCGAGCCGGCCGGAAAACTGCAGGCCCCCGGACGGGTCGGTGAGGTCCAGCATCTGTTGGTTGTTGCGCAGCTGGAGACGGTTCAGGCAGGAGAGGACAAAGTCCCCGGCAAAGAGGTCCGACGCCGCGAACTCGGCGGCCAGCTCCGGATGGGCGGTCTGGTACCGCGTCACCGTGTCCGCCACTTCGGCCCAAAAGGCCTCCTGGTCCAAGACACCGTCCTCGTGCAGGATTGCCGAAAGGAAGCGGAAGAAGCAGTCAAAGACGTCCGTGAAGAGGGCAAGCACCTTTTCGTCCGCCGGGATCTCCACCCTGACCCGTGCGACCTCGTCGGGCAGGGAGACCTTGTCACCCATCACCACGATTTCCTCGGCGATGTCCTTCATAAAGACCCGGCGCGGCACGCCGTCGCTCAGGACCAGGATCAGGTTTTCCCCGTGCGGCATGTACGCCAGATCGTAGGCATAAAAGCAGTGCAACAGCGGCACCAGGTAGGCCTCCAAATATTGGCGGAGCCAGTCCCGTGCTGCCAGTGCGGACCGGCGGATCAAGGCGGAAACAAACGGTGTACCGGAAGCATCTACGTGCAGCAGCGAGGCCATGGTGGCCAGCTGCTCGCCGTCATCGAGTTGCTGCAGCGGGCTTTCTCGCCAGAGTGCCGCCAGCATCTTCCGGTAGGGCGAGCCCTTGGGGGCTGCGGCGTCGTAGTAACGGTTGGTGTAGCCGATGGCGGCCACCTCGCGCAGGACCCGGAAATCGACAGCCCGCAGCGTCGCATCCCGCGTGACCAGCCTGTGCAGCCAATCATTGATGGCAGGGGTGGCCACCATGTATTCCGGGGAAAGACCACGCATAAAGCCCATGTTCACGACTGACAGTGCGGTCTTCACGTAGCAGCGGGCCGGAACATCCCGGTTGAAGAATGTCCGGATGGACTGCTGGGCCTGATAGGTGTCCTGCCCGGTGCCAAGATGGATGATGTGCCGGTTGGCCACGTCCGCCGCAAACGTGACGCTGAGCTTGTTCCGCCACTGCCAGGGGTGCACCGGCATGTACAGGTACTCCGCCGGCGACAGCCCGGCTGTCACCAGGACCGCCTCGAATCCGGCCAGCGTCGCAGCTCCGAGTTCGGCCTCGAGATGCCCGCGATAGTCCAAGCCTGCCCCTGCAGTGAACCGGGCCCGGTCCGCACGTACGGCAATCCACTCCAGCCGGATAGGTGCTCCCACCTCCGGCGCGTAGGCGAGATAGTCCGCCGAACCAAAACCCAGCCGACCGTTGTTGGCTACAAAACAGGGATGGCCCTCTGTCATCGACCGCTCCACCGCCTGGAAATCCTCTGCTGGATCCTGCCCTCCGGTGATCCCCGCTGCAAGCAGGCCCGAATCGGGGGCCGCAGGGGTGCCCTTGAACGCCGCAGAGGCGAGGGTGGAAGAAATCTCCTCCAGATAGACCGGAAGCATCTGCGGGCTTATGCCCAGAGTGCCGGCGAATTCGGTGATGAAGTCCACTGCATCGAGCGGAGCGGCTTCTCCGTCCAGCACCCGTTCGATGCTGTCGGCAGGGATGCTCCAATGCTCCAGCGCCAGCAGCCGGGCACGGAACCGGTAGACAGCGCGTCCGCCGTCGGAAACCAGACGGAAACCCGACGTGCCGTGGGCCATCCTGCCGGCCCCGTTAGCGCCGGCGTCCTCCGGCTCCGGAACCAGAATGCGTTCGTGTGAGAACTCGGCAATCGCTTTGCGGACAACATGGCGGTTCGCCAGTTCCCATCGTTCAGTGGTGAGGTGAGCGGTGTCGGTCACGGGGTCACTCCTTTCCGCGCGGCAGCAAACGCCGCACGGGTGCAAAAACTAAGGCGGGCGGTCTTATCCGGCAGCTCGATGAGGCGGTCCGTTTCAAAACCGAAACGGGCATTGAGGGCAGCGATTTTGTTGTTTCGTACGTCCGGCTCAACCACAATCCGGGTTGTTTTGGAATCGGCAAACAAAAAGTCCATAACCGCGGCGAACACGGCCGAGGTGAACCCGGTGCGGGGCGTATCCGGAGGGCCCACCAGCAGGTGCATACCCACGTCGCCCTCGATCGCCGGATATGTTTCCGCCAGCGGCGAGTGGGCCGGATTGTAACTTTCCATCAGGAAGGCAGGCGTGGCGTTTCCCGGCTCGTATCCGAGCCAGGCCCGGTGGTGCGGGTCGGCGGCGATGCGGGCGTACTCGCTTTCGACGTCGGCCGCGGTGGCGTCCAGCATGCCCCAGAACCGCGCATACTCCCGGGTGACCCAGCTGTGCAGGAGGGGCGCATCCGCAGCGGGATCGACAGGACTGAAAGTGAAATTCATGCGGACACCCCCGTACCCGCCGCGTTGCTGTGCGTAGCGGACCCGGGTGCGCCGAACTCCTGGAAGGCGATGGACGTTTCCATGGGGTAAACCTCCCGGCCGAGGATTTCCCGCAGAATGGCAGAGTTCCGGTAGGCCGCCATCCCGAGGTCGGGAGTGACAAACCCGTGGGTGTGCAGCTCGGCGTTCTGCACAAAGATCTCCCCGGGCTGCGTGCCGATCCCGTACCAACGGTCGACGTCGAAGCGTCCCGCGGCGTCGCGCCGGATCCGCTGGCTGATACCGGCCAGGAAATCCGGCTCCCGGTACGCATAACCGGTGGCCAGTACCACCGCTTCGGTATCGAGAGTGAAATCGCGCTGCTGTTCGGCATGGTGCAGCCGCAGTGTGGTGGCACCCGTGCCGGCGTCGAACGACGCCCCGCGCAGCTCGGTGTGCGTCAGCAGCCGGGTCCGCGGGTCTCCGGTGAGGCTTTTGGCATAGAGGGAGTCATAGATGGCGTTGATCAGGTCCGCATCGATGCCCTTGTAGAGGTTCTTCTGTTCGGCGACCAGCCGGTCACGGGTGTCGTGCGGCAGGGCATGGAAGTAATCCACATACTCCGGTGAGGTCATCTCCAGGGTGAGTTTGGTGTATTCCAACGGGAAGAACCGGCCGGAACGGGTAACCCAGTTCAGCTCGTACCCGTGGGAGTCCATGCCTTCGAGCAGGTCCAGGTAAATCTCGGCCGCACTCTGTCCCGACCCTACAACGGTGATGGAGCGCTGCTTCTGGACATCCTGTCTGCGGGCCAGATACTCGGAGTTGTGCAGCACCGGGGCGCCGGTGTCCTGCAGGGCGGCAGCGGCTGCCGGAACGTATGGCTGCGTTCCGGTGCCGAGCACCAGCCGGCGGGTGCGGTAGGTCCGGGTTCCGTCAGCCGTGTCCGCGGAGACCTCATAGATGCCGGCGACATGGCGTATTGCGGTGACGTGTTCGCCAAACCGGACAGCGGGCAGCCGGTCCGCCACCCAGCGGCAGTAGGCATTGAATTCGGCCCGCAGCGGGTAGAAGTCCTCGCGGATGTAAAACCGGTACAGCCGGTTGGTCTGTTTCAGGAAATTCAGGAAGGAGTGCTGCGAGCAGGGGTCGGCCAGAGTGACCAGGTCAGCCATGAAGGGCACCTGCAGGTGGGCGGATTCCAGCATCATGCCCGGGTGCCAGTCGAAGCCGGGGCTCCCGTCCAGGAACAGGGTCCGCAGCGCGGGCAGCGGGTCGGCAAGGGCGGCGAGGCCCAGATTGAAGGGGCCGACGCCGATCCCGAGCAGGTCATACACCGGCTCGCCGGCCTGGATGTCTGCGGCGCTCATGCTGCCGCTCCGGCCAGGTATTCCGCCCCCGTGCGGCGAATCTGCGCCAGGATGCCGCGCATGTCCTCCAATGTGGTGTCTGCGTTAAGCAGGGTGAACTTCAGATAGTGCCGGCCGTCCACCCTGGTGCCTGCCACCAGGGCCTTTCCGGACGCGGACAACGCCTTGCGGATGTGCAGGTTTACGGTATCCAGGGTGTCATCGGGCAGCGCTCCGTCCGTGCCGCCCGGCCGATAACGGAAGACCAAGGTGCTCAGCTGGACCGGAGCCGCGGTTTCGAAGTCCGGATCGGATTCCACCAGGTCACCGGTGGCGGACGCGAGATCGATGGCTGCATCGAGGAGTGAGCCGACACCGTCGGCACCCATGATCCGCAGGGTAAGCCAGAGCTTCAGGGCGTCAAAGCGACGGGTGGTCTGGATGCTCTTGTCCACCTGGTTGGGGATGGCCTCCCTGGCGGCACTCTCCGGGTTCAGGTAATCGGCGTAGTACGTAACGTGCTTCAGCATGGCGGCGTCACGGACCAGGACGGCGCTGGAACTGACCGGCTGGAAGAAGGTCTTATGAAAATCCACGGTCACCGAATCGGCGGCCCCAACGCCGTCCAACAGGTGCCGGTAGCGCAGGGACGTCATCAGCCCACCGCCGTACGCCGCGTCCACGTGCAGCCACGCCCCGTGTTCCTCAGCCAGACGGGCGGTTTGGAGCAATGGGTCGATGCTCCCGAAATCGGTGGTGCCCGCGGTGGCCACCACGGCCATGGGCGTCTCACCCCGGGCCGCGCTCGCAGCCAAGGCATCGGCAAGGGCAGCCGGGTCCATCCGTCTGCGGGTATCGCAGGGTACGGAGATCACGGCGTCGTACCCCAGTCCCAGCAGGGACGCGGACTTCCGGATACTGAAGTGGCTGGCCTCGGAGGCAAAAATGCGCAGCCCGGAGAGCAGTTCGGGAAGTCGCTGCGCGGAGCGGGACGGCTCCGTGCACAGAGCTGCCACTGCCCGGTTCCGTGCCATCAGGAGGGCTTGCTGGTTCGACGCGCTGCCTCCGCTGGTGAAGACGCCATCCGCTCCGGGACCCAGGCCCAACCGGTTGGCGGTCCACCGAATCAGTCGCTGCTCGATCAGGGTTGCCCCTGCGCTCTGGTCCCAGGTGTCCAGCGACGAGTTCACTGCGGTCAGGATTGCCTCGCCGACCAGCGCCGGAATAACCACCGGGCAGTTCAGGTGTGCGGCGTACGTCGGGGTATGGAAATACACGGCGTCCCGGAGGTAAACGGACTCGAGTTCAGCCAGTGCGGTTGCGGTGTCCGGCAATGGTGTCTCCAGCTCGATGGCCTCCACCACCGGGGCGAGTTCCGCGGGGGAGATGCCGCTGAACGGACCTGCGGCACCGGAGATCGCAGCGGCCGCGGCGTCGAGCGCCAGGCGCATCTCGGCTGCATAGCGTTCGCTGTTGCGGGCATTGAGCAGATGACTGCCGGCGAAGGCCTCATCAACATGTAAGCGGACTTCGCCGGTTGGTTCGGCATGGTGCAGCAAGGACACTGCGGACTCCCTTGAATTGCATTTTCGGAAAGCTAACGGGGAAACAGTGGACCAAGGCAGTGAATTACGTCAACGTTTTGTGACTTAATTCCGTCAACCCTGCCAATCCGGGGCAAAAGATAGGTCACATTTATCGGGCGAGGGGCGCCGCCGGGCATAATGACGCGCGCGGAATGGGCGGGGCCATCTGCCGCCCTGCCCGCTGCCGCACACCGGGAGCGGACCCGTTCCCCCGGGGGCCGGGTGGCATTGGATGGCTAGGATCAGTAGGCTTACTAAATGGGCCGCAGCACCGGCGGCCCGCTGTACCGGACCGAAAGGCATGGTTTATGAGCGAGCAGAGCATTCCTGATCCCGAGCTGGGCGACGATCCGGTTCTGGCCGATGACGTAGCAGCAGTAGCCACCCCTGACGAGCTGTCCGTTGTCTCCGAAGATGAGCTTCTGGAGCAGGACGAACTGGTGGACGCCGAGGACCTGACCTACCCCGGCGCTGCTGAGGACAACCCTGACAACTGGCAGGAAGACCCCCTGGTCCGCGAAGAGGCCCCGCTCGAGGAGCCGGGTGAACTCTCCGACCAGGCGCTGCGCGACGAGACCGCCGAGGAGCGCTACCTCGACGGCGATGCCCAGGTTCCGCCGGAAGAGCCCACCATTGGCCAGGCGGCTGACGACGTCGACTTCGGCGACCCTGCTGCCGACGACGCCAGCGACGATCCCGCGCACCGCGGCGGCGCCACCCTCGAGGACTTCGATCCGGAAGAGCAGATCTAGGACACCCCGGCGGGCTGGTTCCCGCCATACTTGCGGCGGCCCGGATCCCCCTCATTTGAGGGCTCCGGGCCGCGACTGTATCGGGCCGGAACCGTGGGCAAAGCCCATTAGGCTGGTTTTATGCCTTCCTTCCGCGTGCAGCTGAACATCTTGGGGCTGAAGCCCGGAAATCCGCCCGAGGCGGTGATGGAAACGGCTGTCGCGGCACTGGGATCCGCCCACCATGTGGAGGCCAACCAGCTCGACATTGTCTCCGGAGTTCCCCGGATTACCCTGCGTTTCACCGTTCCGGATGATGAATTCTCCGTCGAGAACTCCCGCGCCCGCCGCGCGGCCATCAATATGCGTGCCGCCGTCGAGGAGGTTGCCAACGGGCAGGACCTGCGCGTACTGCGGCGGATGCGCGGCCGCTGGACGGTCCTCTAGGGAAGCACGCGGGAACGGTCGCCGGTCAGGCGGGGAACCCGGCCAGGTTGAGACGGCTGCGGTACTCCACCGGCTGCCCCGTCAAGGGGTCGGTGAACCGCACGGACCGGGCCAGCAGCTGCAGCGGCTTGGAGTAGTCATCGTCCTGCTGCGGCAGCAGGTCCGGATAGAACGAATCGTTGAGGATCCCGATCCCCTGCGAGGCCATGTGTACCCGCAGCTGGTGCGTTTTGCCGGTGTGCGGCAGCAACCGGTAGCGGCCCAACCCGGCACGGCTTTCCATCAGCTCGATCCGGGTCTCTGCATTCGGTTCGCCCTCTACCTCCTGGGCCAGCAGATAGGTGCGGGACTTGATCATCCTGCTGCGCACGGTCCGCGGCAGCTCCAGGTCCTCCCGGACCGGGGCCACGGCCTCGTACTCCTTGCTGATCCGGCGTTTTTCGAACAGCACCTGGTACTTGCCCCGGGTGGCGGGATTGGTGGAGAAAAGCAGCACCCCCGCCGTCATCCGGTCCAGCCGGTGCATCGGAATCAGATCCGGGATATCCAGCTGGACCCGGAGCCGCACCAGCGCGGATTCGGCAACATACATTCCGCCGGGCGTGGTGGGGAGGAAGTGCGGTTTGTCCACCACCAGCAGGTCCTCGTCCTGATGCAGGATGCCGATCTCCACCGGAATCCGGTCCTCGGGCGGCAGCTCGCGGTAGTACCAGATGAAGGTGTGTTCGTTCAGGGGAGTGGAGCTGGTCAGCGGAACGCCGCCCAGACCCACCACCTCGCCGCGTTCAAAGCGGTCCACAATTCCGTTCGGGTCCACATGGCCGAAACGCTCAAGCACGTAGTCCATGGCGGTGTCCCACGGTCCCTCGGCGGGCAGGCGCAGGCGGGTGGCATTGACCCCGTTGCGCACGGGAAGAGGGGATTGCATCACGGTTTCAGGATATCCGGTGCTCCGGCGTAAATTGGCTTGGGCAGTTCCGCCCCCAAACCCTTCGAAACGGAGCCCGGTGGCCGGCACAACAGTTCCCTCGCTTGTAGAACCGCAGACCCCTGAGGAGCGCCAGTCCGTCCGGCGCACCCTTCGTTCACCCAAGCTGCTGAAGACGGAGGTGCTGGCCGGCCTGGTGGTTGCGCTGGCCCTCATTCCGGAAGCCCTCGCCTTCTCGATCATTGCCGGCGTGGACCCGCGGATCGGCCTGTTCTCGGCCTTCACCATGGCGGTCACCATTTCCTTCCTGGGTGGCCGCCCGGCCATGATCTCCGCCGCCACGGGTGCCGTGGCCCTGGTGATCGCACCCCTGGTCGCCTCGCACGGCGTCGAATACATGGTTGCGGCAGTGATCCTGGCCGGAGTGCTGCAGGTGGTGCTGGCCCTGCTTGGCGTGGCCAAACTCATGCGCTTCATTCCGCGCCAGGTCATGGTCGGCTTCGTCAACGCGCTGGCCATCCTGATCTTCAGTGCCCAGGTGCCCGAACTGCTGAATGTGCCGTGGCTGGTTTATCCGCTGACGGCGCTGGCCCTGCTGATTGTCTTTGGGCTGCCCCGGCTGACCACGGCGGTCCCTGCCCCCTTGGTGGCCATTGTGGTGCTGACCCTGATCACGGTGTTCGCCTCCGTGGCGGTGCCCACCGTGGGGGACAAGGGTGAACTGCCGGACAGTCTGCCCTCCCTGCTGCTGCCCAACGTCCCCGCCAGCTGGGAGACGCTGCAGGTGATCTTCCCGTACGCGCTGGCCGTGGCCTTTGTCGGGCTGCTGGAATCACTGATGACGGCCAAGCTCGTGGACGACGTCACGGATACCAGGTCCAACAAGACCCGCGAAGCCTGGGGCCAGGGAGTGGCGAACCTGGTCACCGGGTTCTTCGGCGGTATGGGTGGATGCGCCATGATCGGGCAAACCATGATCAACGTCAAAGCCTCCGGCGCCCGCACCCGGATCTCCACGTTCCTGGCGGGCGTTTTCCTGCTGATCCTCGTGGTGGTCCTCGGCGACGTTGTGGCGCTGATCCCCATGGCTGCCCTGGTGGCGGTCATGATTTTTGTTTCCGTGGCCACGTTCGACTGGCACAGCATCCGGCCGGCCACGCTGAAGATGATGCCCAAAAGCGAAACCGCCGTCATGCTGGCTACCGTGGCGGTAACCGTCGCCACCAACAACCTGGCCAGCGGTGTCGGCGCCGGCGTGCTGGTCGCCATGGTGCTTTTCGCCCGCCGGGTGGCGCACTTCGTCACGGTGGAGCGCACGCTCAGCGGAACGGACAACCCGGACGACGACGGCGCCGCGGCTGCCGGTGCCACCGCCACTTACACCGTGAACGGCGAACTGTTCTTTGCTTCGTCCAATGACCTGTATTCCCAGTTCGAGTACGTCAAGGACCCGGACCGTGTACTCATCGACCTGACGCACTCGCATATCTGGGATGCATCCACCGTGGCGGCACTGGATGCGGTGGTGGAGAAGTACCGGCGGCACGGCACCACCGTGGAGATTGTCGGCCTGAACGCGGCCAGCGGGAAAATGCGCGACCGGATGGCCGGGCGGCTGGGCTGACCCGCGGGAGCGGGTGCAGGATCAGGCTGCGGTAAGGTCCCGGGTGTCGCCGGCATCTTCCGCCGGCAGGGACGCCAGGGTGCGCCGGCACTGTTCCGCTGTCGGGCGCTGCCGTGGGTCCAGCGAGGTCATGGCCGCCAGCAGGGAGTGCCACCCGGCAGGCAGTGCGGAGGGAATCTCCGGACTGCGGACGGTGCGGACCACCATGGATTCAACCTGCGGAAGGTTGAAGGCGGGGGTGCCGGTCAGGCATTCAAGCAGGACCAGCCCCAGGGAGTAGATGTCAGTGGCTCCGGTCAGGGGAGCGCCGTGGACCTGCTCCGGGCTCATGTACGGCAGGCTGCCGTAGGATGCCGCCGCGTCCGCAGGCCGGCGGGTGTTCACAGCGGTACCCAGGTCCGCAACCTTCACGCCGGTGTGCCCGTCCGCCAGCAGGATGTTTGAGGGTTTGACGTCGCGGTGGATGTATCCGGCGGCGTGGACGGCAGCCAGGCCGTCGGCGAGGTCGAAACCGAGGTGGGCGGCGGCGTCGGGCGTCAATGTGTTGAGGCTTGCCAGTTTCCGGCGCAGGTTGGTGCCTTTTACCAGTTCAAGGACCAGGTAGGGTGTCCGCACCCCGGTGACGGGATGGCTGATGGTCCCGGTTGCGATCATCCGGACCACGTGCGGGTTCACGATGGATTCCAAGGCCCGGGCCTCGCGCAGGGCTTCATGCCCTTCCGGGGCCTGCGCCAGCGGGGCCGAGTAGATCTTGACTGCCACCTTGGTCAGGGTGGCCAGGTCGGTGGCCCGCCAGACGAAGGCTTCGGTGCCCCTGCCGATGGGCTCGTCCAGACAGAAGCGGCCGTCGAGGAGGACGTTTGCGGTAAAGCCGGAGGTGTCTGAAAGGGGAGCGGTCCACTTGGAGTTTTCCGCCCGGACCCGCACCCCGGCTCCCGCGGCGGCTCTCCCGGTGCTTTCCACGCTTGTTCCCCCATCGCTACCGTCAATTACTTACCTAGTTAGGTTATCTAGGTAGCTTAACTAGCTATTAGATGAGCTAACCATAAACCCGGCAGGAGGAAGTGTCCAGTCGTTTGGACGACCGGCTGGGGTGAGGTTTACCTGGTTGTTTCGCCCGGCTCGTCTGCGGCGGAGGCACCCTTGTCCGCAATGGGTTCCTCCAGCGACTGCCGGAGCCGGTCCATAAACCGGATCACAATGCCGGCTTCCTCGGGGGAGAGTTCGGAGGCGGCTGCCAGCATGCGGGCGTGCATTTCACCCACTGTGCTGCGGACTTCGGAGTCAGATGTGTCCGTGGGGACGATTTCCCAAGCGCGGCGGTCATTTGGCCGGGCGCGGCGCCGGACGTAGCCGCCCTTCTCCAGGCGGTCAATCAGCGCGGTGGTGCTGGCAGTGGAAATGCCCAGCAGCCTGCTCAGGTCCTTCGGGCCAAGACTGCCGCCGGCCTGCCGGGCCTGCATGAGATAGCGCATGGCCAGCAGGTCATTTTCGTTCATGCCCATGGAGTCCTGGGTGCGTCGTCGGACCCGGGTTTCCGTGGCGCGGTAGCTGCGGACGGCATCCAGGACATCGCGTGCCCTGGGGTGGTCCGGATCCGTGGTGTACCAATACCCGGCATCCGGCTGCTGTGGGGTCTCCATTCGAACAATCCTAGCCCTCCTGAAAGGTAGGCCGGCTAGGGATTGATGCGACGGAATTCACACCCGAATTAGGACATAAAAATATGAGCTAATCCGTTTGGCTGTGGTCTGATGGTGAATGTCCGCTTAGGACGCCCTAACTTTCCGTCAGCGATAGGAACTCCGTTGCCCGCACCCCGCGCCCCGTTGCCCCGTCCGTCCAATGGGCTTTCCCGCCGTTCCGTCCTGGGCGGAGCGGGACTCGGTTTCCTGGCCCTGGCACTGGGGGGCTGCTCCACCCGCGAAACCGTCTCCACATCCGGCGGCGCTGCCGGAACCGGTGCGTTCACCGTTACGGATATGCGCGGCGTCGATGTGTCCTTTGACGCTCCGGTGCAGCGGATCGCCACCACGGTGATTCCTTCCCCATCCATGCTCACCGCCGTGGACGGCGGCTACGGCCGGATTGTTGGCATCAATGAATCCACCCTGCAGGCCAACCAGCAGGGCCTGTTCGGCGAAATGTTCCCGGAGTCGAAGTCCACCACCACCATTTCGCCGTCGAGCTTCACGCCCAATATCGAAACCATCACCGAGTTGGAGCCCGACGTGGTGTTCCAGTGGGCGGACCAGGGTGACGGGCTGGTGGAACCGCTGGAAAACGCCGGCTTCAAGACGGTCTGCCTGCTCTACGGCACGCAGGAATACCTCGAAACGTGGGTCACGCTGTTCTCCACCATCCTGGGCAAGCCGGAGCGCGGTAAAGAAATCGTGGACTGGATGCATGCGGAGATCAGCCGGTTGCAGGATGAGCTTTCCGGGGTGGCCACTCCGGTGCGGGTGGTGCACTTGGGCCAGTCCGGGGACGGGTATTCGGCGTCGAACAAGACGTCCTACATGCACTACTGGATGGAACTGGCCGGCGGGCGGAACATGGCCGCAGACAACCTGTCCGCGGAGAACGTGGTCAGCGCCGAACAGCTGATCGAATGGGATCCCGAAGTGATCACACTGGGTGGGTTTGACCAGCGCACCCCGGCGGACGTGTACGCGGACAAGTCCCTGGCCTCCGTCTCCGCCGTGCGGAACCGCCGGGTCTACAAGGCTCCCCTGGGTGGTTACCGTTGGGAAGTCCCGTGCGCGGAATCACCGCTGATGTGGCAGTGGGCGGCACAGGTCTTCCACCCGGGCCGGACCAGCGCGAACCTGCGTGCTGCCATGAAGGAAAAGATCTCCTACCTCTACGGGTATGACATTTCCGAAGCCCAGATCGATGCCGCCCTGCGGATCGACCTGAACGGGGCCAGCGTTGGCTACGACACCTTCCGGGCCTGAGATGCGGGTGCCCGACGCCGTCGTGCCCGGCGCTCCGACACCGTCCCCGCAGGCAACTCCCGAGCACGGCACCGGTGCGCGCTCCTCCCGCCGCCGGCACCGCCTCGTCCTGCTGCTCTGTGCGCTGATCCTGTGTGTGGCGGCGCTGGTCTCCATGGCTGCCGGCCGTTATTGGGTGCCGCCGAACGAGATCCTGCGCATCCTGTTCAACGAAGTTACCGCGGTGGCGGGCGGGGACGGGCTGGTCCGCCGGACCTGGACTGATCAGGAAGCCACCGTAGTCCTGGACGTCCGCCTGCCGCGCGTGCTGCTCGCCTTCCTGGTGGGCGGGGGGCTTTCCCTTGGCGGTGCCTGCCTGCAGGCACTGTTCCGCAACCCGCTGGTCAGTCCGGACATCATCGGGGTGACCGCGGGGGCGTCCTTCGGCGGGGTCCTGGTGCTCACGCTGGGCCTGTCCGGCGGCTGGATGGTGGGCGGGGCCTTCGGCTTCGGCCTGGCTGCGCTGTCCGGTGTACTGCTGCTGGGCCGGATGGGCGGCCGGAGCAACGCCATGCTGATGATTGTCCTGGGCGGCATTGTGGTGGCGGCGTTCTTCAACGCGCTGGTCTCCTTTATGACTTACCTTGCCGATCCGTACTCCGAACTTCCCTCGATTGTGCATTGGCTGCTGGGTTCCATTGCCGCGGCCAGCTATGACAAGGTGCTCACCGCGCTGGTTCCGGTGGCGCTGGGCGCGGCGGTGGTCCTGGCCCTGCGCTGGCGGCTGAACGTGCTCTCGCTGGGCGACGACGACGCCGCGGCACTGGGTGTGAATCCGCACCGCTCGCGGGTCCTGCTGCTGTGCGCCGTTGCCCTGATGACCGCGGGCACCGTAGCCGTGGCCGGCGCCGTCGGCTGGGTAGGGCTGGTGGTTCCGCACCTGGCCCGGCTCTGGGTGGGCCCGGACCACCGGGTGCTGCTGCCGGCGTCGCTGCTCCTGGGCGGCACCTACCTGATGCTTATCGACACCCTCAGCCGTTCCATCACCAGCAGCGAACTGCCGCTGGGCATCCTCACCGCCGTCATCGGCGCACCCGTCTTCGTGGTGCTGCTGGCACGCTCCCAGAAGAAAGGCGAGATGTCATGACCGCCGTTTCCCTGCCCCGCACTGCCGTGCCGGCCGCCGCAGACAGCACCCTGATGCAGGTGGAGGACCTCGGCTTCCGCTACTCCCGGGTGCGTCCCTGGCTGTTCCGGCATCTGGACTTCAAGGTGGAGCGCGGCGAGATCCTCTCCATCCTCGGGCCCAATGCCCGCGGCAAAACCACCTTGCTCAAATGCCTTGCCGGGCTGCTTGCCCCGCGCGAGGGCGGTGTCAGCTGCGCACCCGGCATCGGTTATGTGCCGCAGGACCACGGGGCCGGCCCGTCCTTCACCGTTGCCGAGATGGTACTGATGGGCCGCACCCGGCACCTGCGGGCCTACCAGACCCCGCGCCGAGAGGACCATGAAGCGGCCGACGCCGCCATGGAGCGGGTAGGTGTGGCCGCCTGGGCCGGACGCGACTACTCCGAACTCTCCGGCGGCCAGCGCCAGCTGGTACTGATCGCCCGGGCGGTGGCCTCCGGCTGCGAGCTGCTGATCCTCGACGAACCGGCATCCGCCCTGGACCTGAACAACCAGTCCCGCGTCCTGGGCGTGCTCACGGGCCTGGCAGAGGATGGCATGGGAGTCATCATGACCACCCACCACCCCGACCATGCCCTGCACATTTCCCGCAATGCGCTGCTGTTTGTCGGCAGCCACGATGTCCGCTGGGGCCCTACCGACGGGCTCCTGACCGGGCCCGCCCTGTCCGAGGTATACGGACTGCCCATCTGCACCCCGACCGTCGGAACGGTCTCCGGCGAACGGGTGATAGCCGTACCGGACTTCGGCCCCTCCTGCCGGGCCTGTCCGGTGCCCGGGGCTGTCGGAGCTCCGGTCCTTCCCCTGCCGGTTATTCGAAAGGAACACCCGTGATTATCCGTTTGATCGGCGGTCCGCCGATGCGTCGCCAGACCGACCCGTCCTGGCGCGGCCGGATTACGGACGTTGATGCGTACGACCTCGACGACGACGCCGCCCGCACCTCCATCTTCTCCGCTAACGGACTGGTGATCGGCGGCGGTGTGGACCACCTGCTGCTGGGCCGCTACCGGGATGAACTCACGGCCTTTGTCCGCGACGGCGGCCGGGTGCTGGTGAACGGCCAGGTGGTCAAACCGTTCATCGACGGTCTGGCCGTATGGCGGAAGCTCGAATTCCGCGGCCCCCAGGATGTCCGCCCGCATGCCGTCACCGGGCATCCGGTCTGGGCCGGTACCGATTACAAGGACCTGCACTACCGGACCGGGGTGCCCGGCACGCACAGCTATGGCCGGCTGGAAGAGATCGGCGTCGCCGGTTTCTACGGCCGTGGCTACCACCTCGACCTGCCCGAGGGTGCGGATGTAGTCACCGGCATCGGCCAGTACCGGCTGCCGCTGGACTACAGCTACCGGATCGGTGCCGGCGAGGTACTGGTGCACGGCGGCAATGACCTGGAAAGCTTCAGCGATGACCGGTACAGCACCGGTGTGCTGGGCCCGAACCTGGTGGAGTGGCTCGGCGGCGGGCGGGACGGCCGGGGCGGCAGGGATCACGGGAACAGCGGGAGCTGCGCGGTTCCTGCAGGTGCCGTTCCCACAGGCGCCGCCCGGACGGGCGCCGTCGGTGGCGCGGGGCAGGGTGAGCGCAAGGATCAAGCCGCCCGCAAGGATCAAGCCGTGCACCGGGAGCAGTCCGCGGCCCCGCGGATCGGGCTGCTGCACTGCGGCGCGTTCCAGCCGCTGCGGACCCTGGCCGACCCGGCCCTGGCTCCGTACAGGATCGAATCGGTGCACCTTCCGGAAGCCGATCCAGCGGTCCTCGCGGACTTGGACGTGGTGCTGGTCAGCGACCGCCTGCACCAGGACCAGCTCGCCCGCTTTGTCCCCGCCATCCAGACGGCGCTGCAGGATCCCGGGAAGACCGTGATTGTGCTGGGCGAAAACAAGGTGGAGAACTGGCTGCCCGGCGTCGGCTACACCTTCCGCCCCACGGTGTTCTGGAAATGGCGCACCGGCGAGGACAACGGCACCCGGCTGCGGCTGCCGCAGGACCCGATGTGGGAGTTCTTCACGCCGTGGTCGGTGTCCTGGCACCACCATGGCCTGCTGCACCCGCGTCCCGGCGCCCGTTCCCTGGTGGTGATGGAGGAGGACGGCACCGAGGTGGGCACCCTGCTGTACCTGGATGACGTCAACCAGCCGGCCCGCTTGCTGGTCACCACCATGGACCCGGTCTATCACCACGGTTCCGGGTTCATGCCGGGGGCCTCGCAGCTGCTGTACTCGCTGCTGCGCTGGGTCACGGCCACGCACGTACCCGTCCGGAAGTAGCCGGACCGGGTCCTACAGCGTCAGGGCCATGCCCAGGGAGTCCGGGGCGGTTTCGCGGAAACCGTGCCGGGTATACAGGCGCCGCCCGGGCGGATCTGCCATCAGGGTGACCCAGGCGCCGGCCGGCGCTTTGGAGCGGATTTGTGCCAGTAGTTCGGTGAGGACCCGGTCGCCGAGTCCCTGCCGCTGGGTGTTCCGGCAGGACGGCCATGTCCGCGATGTGGAAGTACCATCCGCCGTCGCCGATCACCCGGCCCATGGCGACCGGCGTCCCGGTGGCCGTTTCCACAATATGGACGGCGGCCCAGCTGCCCGGCAGGGCCGCCCTGGCCTGGTCCGCGCGCTTCGGACTGAGCCCTGCGTCGGCACGCAGCCGGAGGTAGGCGTCCACCGGAGGGGCGGCATTGATGAGGCGGTACGGTTCGTTCGTCATGGAGGAAAATGCTTCCACGTCCGGCAGTGGGGACGACGATTTGTTACGGGGACCAGAGCTAGCCCAGCACCAGCCGTGCGGCCAGGACCAGCATCACGAGTCCGATCAGCAGGTCCAGTATCTGCCAGGTCCGCGGCCGGTTCAGCACCCCGGACAATGAGCGCGCGCCGTAGCCCAGGGCCGTGAACCAGAGGAGGCTGCCGACGGCGGCTCCTGCCGCGTATATCCACCGGGCGTCCGGTCCGTGCTGGTTCGCCAGGCTGCCCAGCAGCACCACCGTATCCAGATAGACATGCGGATTCAGGAAGGTCAGCGCGAGGGTCGTGAGGACGACTGTGCCCTTGGCCCGCGGTTCCTGCGCGGTGAGGGCCGAGGGGCGCAGGGCCGAGGCCAGGGAGCGGATGCCCCACCAGACCAGGTACGCGGCCCCGCCCCAGCGCAGGATCTCGAGGGCAGCCGGAAAGCGGGTTACCAGTGCGCCTATCCCTGCGGTGCCGCCGAAAATCAGCAGCGCGTCGCTGACGATGCACAGCGTGACCACCACTTTGATGTGTTCCCGGCGCAGCCCTTGCCGCAGCACAAAAGCGTTTTGGGCGCCGATGGCCACAATCAGTCCCAGACCGGTGACCATGCCGGCTGCCGCGATACTCCACATACTTTGTACCGTATCCAGCCAAGAGGATTCAGGCCAACGAATGTTTTACAGGATGCATTAGATTTGCTTCATGAACTTGGAGCATCTCCGCGCCCTGACCGCAGTAGTCGACGAGGGGACCTTCGAAGCTGCCGCTGACCTCCTGCACATCAGCCCCTCGGCGGTCAGCCAGCGCATCAAGGCGTTGGAGAACTCGGAGGGGCAGATCATGGTCCGCCGGGGCACGCCGTGCACGCCTACTGAACCCGGTGCCGTCCTGTTGCGGATGGCCCGGCAGATACAACTGCTGGAATCCGAGGCCCGGCACGAACTGTCCGGGCAGACCACCGTCCGGGCGTCGACGCCGGTGGCGGTGAACGCAGATTCACTGGCCACCTGGTTTGTGCCCGTCCTAGCCGAAGCCGCCGGCTGGCAGGACAGCACCTTGGACCTGCAGGTGGAAGACCAGGACCACAGTGCCCGCCTGCTGCGCAGCGGTGACGTGATTGCCGCCATCACCGCCGATCCGGTTCCGGTCAACGGATGCAGGGTGGAGCCTTTGGGGGCCATGCGCTACGTCCCCGTGGCTACACCGGAACTGCGGCAGCGGTTCACCGGGGCGGCCGGGATCAACTGGAATGCCATGCCGGTGGTCCGGTTCAACGCGAAGGATGACCTGCAGCAGCGGTTCCTGCAGGCCCGGGGAATCACGGGGCTGCCGCCCCGGCACACCATCCCCTCTTCGGAAGCGTTCCTCGCAGCGGTGCGTGCCGGACTGGGCTGGGGCATGCTGCCGGAGCTGCAACTGGGTACGGACCTCGACGACGGAACGCTGGTGCTGCTGGACGCCGCTGGACACGAGGATGTCCAGCTCTACTGGCAGGCCTGGAAGCTGGACTCGGACCGGCTGCGGCGAATCGGCGACGCCGTCCGGAGGGCCGCACGGCACCTGCGGTAGGCAGTGTTTCCGTGCTGCGGCTCTAGCTGACGGCGCGGTTGAGCAAAGCCGCAAGCTGTCGGATATCGGCGGAGCTGAGCTGTGCCAGCGGTGTCACCTGCATGGCGGTCCGCAGGAGTGCAGCACGCACCTTGCGTCCTTGGGGAGTCAGCATCAGGACCCGGGACCTGCGGTCCGCGGGGTCCACGGCGCGTTCCACCAAGCCGCGTTCCTGGAGCTGGTTAACAATAAACGTCAGGTTTGGGGCATTGCAGTACAACCGCTCGGTCATCGCTTTCATGGACGGAGCCGGTTCATCCGGATCGATGGCCCAGAGCGCCTGGAAAGTTGCCGTCGTGAGACCGTGCCCGGCCAATGCCTTGCCGATCAGGTCATTGGTGCGCATCCAGATTTCATGGGTCGCTCCCACGGCCGCTGTGAGTTCAGGAGAGGTCATTGGACAAGTCTAACTTCGAAACTCGAAGGGACTAGTTCAAGCTTCGAAGAAGTGCTACGTTGCTTACTTCGATACTTGAACCATTGGAGGATGGCCATGATTGACAGTTATAAGGGACTTACGGCGCTCGTTACCGGCGCATCAAAGGGTCTGGGCAGGGCGTTTGCCATCGAACTCGCGGCGAGGGGAGCCAGGGTCATCCTGGTGGCCCGCTCTGCGGCAGGCCTCCAAAAAACGGCGGCGGAGATCCAGGAGCTGTTCCCGGGCGAGGAACCCGTCATCATTGCGGGAGACCTCACGGCAAAGGACGGCCCCACGCTCATCCACCGCAAGCTGCAGGAACAAGGGCTGACAGTGGACCTGCTGCTCAACAATGCCGGCGCCGGCAGTCCCGGACCGTTCCTGACCCGTCCCTTGGACCCGCAACTGGCCGCAGTCCGGCTGAACGTTGACGGAGTGCTGGCGCTCACCCACGCCGTCGGGGCAGACATGGTCTCCCGGGGTTCCGGCGGCATCATCAATGTCTCATCGACGGCGGCCTTCCAGCCCATGCCGTACGTGGCCAGCTACTCCGCCACCAAGGCCTTTATTCTGTCCTTCACCGAAGCCCTGGCAGAGGAGCTGCGTGGCACCGGAGTAAGGGTCATGGCGGCGCATCCTGGATCCATGGTGACCGGTTTCTTCGACGGAACCACGGCTACACCGGACATGAGGGCAGACACACCGGCTGCCGTGGCAGCCGCGACGCTGGATGATTACGCAGGCGGCCGCTCGGTGTCCTATCCCGGGAGGGCAGTAAACCGGGTCAGGACGTGGGCCGCGCGCCTGCTGCCCCGTCCGGCAGTCACGCGGATTGCCGGTGACTTTAACCGGCGGCAGGGAATGCACCTGGTTGCTGACGTGAAGTAATGCCCGGGGCGCGGACGGTCACCATACGGGCAGGCGCACGGTCCCGGGGCAACATCCCGGGCCGCCTAGCGCAGCGGCTGGCAGTGCGGACAGTAATACAGGTCCCGCAGCTCCAACTCGTTGTCGCCCAGCAGTTCGTGGGCCACCTTGGTGCCGCAGCGCAGGCAGCCGCGTTTCTCCCGGCGATAGACCCAGACCTGGTCCCGGCCCATGGTGCCGGTGGTGATCCGGCGGGAGCGGGACTTGTTCGCTTCCAGCAGCCGCTTGGACAGGTCCACCAGCCGCGGCAGATCGGGCACCGCGGCGACCGGTGTCAGCGGGTGGACGCCGGCCAGGAAACACAGTTCGCACCGGTAGACGTTGCCCAGTCCGGCCATGATCCGCTGGTCCAGCAGGGCCAGGCCGATGGGCCGGTCCGGGTCGGCACGGAGCCGCCGCAATGCTTCTTCCGCATCCCAGTCCGGACCCAGCAGATCGGGCCCCAGATAGCCCACGGCGTCGTCCTCGTCCTCGCGCGGCACGACGCGCAGGAAGCCAAGATCAAAACCCACCACCTGATGCGTGGCCGTCTCCAGCACGGCCCGGGCCTTGAAGGCCGGACGCCGCCATTTCTCGCCGCGGGCGTAGACGTGCCAGAGCCCCTCCATTTTCAGATGCGAATGCAGGATCCAGCCCTCTGCCGGATCCCCGCCGCGGATCAGCAGGTGCTTGCCGCGGGACACCACATCCTGCACCGTGTCACCGGTGTAGTCGGTAGTGGCGAACCGGGGCACGCGCAGGTCGCACCGGGTGAGCTCCTGCCCGGCCAGAACGGTATTGAGGTCCCGTGCCGCCCGCCAGACGGTATCGCCCTCAGGCATGTCCCCTCCGTTCCGCGGGGTCGGCGCCGATACTTTCACACACGGTAACGCAGTCCCTTCGGGGTGGTGTAGAAACCGGCCGCGGTCAGCGCGCGTGCCGCCTCCGTGTCCAGGATGTCCGTTCCGTTGACCTTTTCAATCGCCATCTTTTCTGCCGCTCCCCGGCGGATGATCTTCACCAGGGCAGCCGCGGAGAGTTCGAGCTCCGCCGGGTCTTCCGTGAAGGTCAGCAGGGTCTTGCCGCCGCGCTCGGCGTAGAGGGACAGGTTGCCGTCCACCAGCACCACCAAGGCTCCGGCTTTCCGGCCCGGCCGGTGCCCGCCGTCCAGGGACGGCCAGGGCAGGGCGGCACCGTAGGGGTTGGCCGGATCGGTGGCGGCGAGGGCGACGGCGGCGGGCTCGGGCTGTTTCAGCTGCGCGTCCTCGGAGAAGGAACGGAGCCGGTCTACCGTTGCCGGCACCGCGAACTGGGCCGCGCCCAGGGTTTCAATGAAGTAGCCGCGCCGGCACCGGCCCATCTCCTCCAGCCGGGCCAGCACCCGATACAGCAGGGCGAAGCCGCCGGCCGTGCCCTCGCTGGCCACGGAGCCGCGGGTGACCACGCCATAGCGGTCCAGCATCAGCTCGGCCGTGGCATGGGCGTGCAGGGTGGTGTCGGTTTCCACCGGCGGGAGCAGGCTCCACCGGCCGGCCACCAGGGGAGGGGCGTTGCGGAGCGGAGCGGCAGCGGTGCTGCTGCCGGCCAGCCGCATGGGACTGCCCGTCAGGGAGGCGCCGGGCGCCCGGCCCAGCCGCCCCATCCGCGCGGTCCGGGCCCGGGGCGTGGCGGCCCGCTGCTTGTGCGCGGTCTTGCCGCCGGAGAGCAGGGAGCGTACCGGCGTGAAGGTGTCATTGCTGATCCGCCCCGCCCACACCAGGTCCCACAGGGCCGAGACCACGTTCGCGTCCGTCTCGGCGGGACCGCCAGCGGCCAGGCTGTCACTGAGTTGGCGGAAGAAGTACGCGCCTCCGTTGCCCAGCACCTCCATCAGGCGCAGGTGCAGGGCACCGGGTTCGAAGTCCGCCGAGGGAGCCAAAGTGAGCGGTGCGTTTTCGGCCAGGTGCAGGGCAATCCATCCGTCGTTGCCGGGCAGCGAGCCGCTGCCGGACCAGATGACCTCGCCGGTGGCGGTCAGCTCGTCCAGCATGGCCGGGGCGTAGTCCCGCACGCGCGAACCCAGGATCAGCGGTTCCCATGCGGAGGCCGGGATGGGCACGCCGGAGAGCTGGTCGATGACGGTGGCCACGCCGTCGAGCCCCCGCAGTCCGGAGCCCACGTTCTGCCAGGCCGGCAGGAACCGGCCGTAGGTGGCCGGATCCACCGGTTCCACCTCGGAGCGCAGGGCCGCCAGCGAGCTGCGCCGCAGCCGCCGCAGGACCTCGACGTCGCACCACTCGGTGCCGCCGGCGGCGGGCACGGTGACGGTTGCGGCGGGAGTGGCATCCACCCCGGAGGCTGCGTCCAGCAGCAGGGTTTCGGCGGGACGGAATTCGCCTTCGGCCACCCGTCCCTCACCGGCCAGCCGCTGCAGGGTGCCGGTGACGACGGCGACGCCCAGTCCCAGCCGGGCCGCTGCCTCGGCCGCGGTGAAGGGGCCGTGCGTTCGGGCGTACCGGCCCACCAGGTCGCCCAGGGGATCGGCCACGGGTTCGATAAACGCCAGCGGAACGCCCATGGGAAGCGGCACCCCGAGCGCATCCCGGAGCCGGGCGGCGTCCTCGATGGCCGCGTAGCGGGTGGCCCCGGCCATGCCGATCTTCAGGGCGCGGTTGGCACGCACCAGTTGCTCCAGGAACTCCTGCGCGTCCGCCTCGGTGGCGTTTTCCGGGGCGGCGGCGCCGTCGGCTTCAGCGGCGGCAGCGTCCACGGGCTGCAGCCGGGCCGCGACCTCCGGCACGGACAGCGGCCCGAGCAGCCGGAGCAGATCCGCCACGCCTTCGAGCCCGCGGGCCTTGCGGTCCGGTGCCAGGCGCTGCAGTTCCCGTTCAATGCGGGTGATGATCCGCGCGTCCAGCAGCTCACGCAGTTCGGCCCTGCCCAGCAGTTCGTTGAGCAGCGTGGGGTCCAGGGACAGGGCGGCGGCCCGGCGTTCGGCCAGCGGGGAGTCGCCTTCGTAGAGGAAGGCACCCACATAACCGAACAGCAGCGAGCGGGCGAACGGCGACGGCGAGGGCGTGGTGGTCTCCACCAGCCGGATTTCGCGGCGTTCGATGCCGGACGCAATGTCTTTCAGTGCCGGCAGATCGTAGACGTCCTGCAGGCATTCGCGCACGGTTTCGAGCACGATGGGGAAGGTGGGGTACTTCTTGGCGACGTCCAGCAGTTGCGCCGAACGCTGCCGCTGTTGCCAGAGAGGGGTGCGTTTGGACGGGTTCTGCCGGGGCAGCAGCAGCGCCCGGGCCGCGCATTCCCGGAACCGGGACGCGAACAGGGCCGAGCCGCCTACTTCGGCGGTGACAATGGAATCGAGTTCCTCCGGGTCGAAGAGGAACAGTTCGGCGCCGGGCGGTTCGTCCTCCATCAGCGGCACCCGCAGCACAATGCCGTCATCGGAAGCCATGGCCGAGCCGTCCAGTCCGTACTTGGCGTGCAGCCGGGCGCCAACGGCCAGGGCCCAGGGGGCGTGCACCGGCATGCCGTAGGGGCTGTGCAGGACCACCCGCCAGTCACCAAGTTCGTCGTGGAAGCGTTCCACCACCAGGGACCGATCATTGGGCACCACGTCGGTGGCCTGCTGCTGTTCGCGCAGGTAGGTGATCAGGTTCCCGGCGGCCCACTCGTCCAGTCCGACGGCGGCCAGCCGCTCCCGGGCAGCGGCGTCGTCAGAGCCGGCCATTTCCCGCACGAACGCGCCCAGGGCCCGGCCCAGCTCCACCGGCCGGCCAAGCGAATCGCCACGCCAGAACGGCAGCTTTCCCGGCTGACCGAAGGCGGGGGAAACCAGCACCCGGTCATGGGTGATGTCCTCGATCCGCCAGCTGGTGGCCCCGAGGGCGAACACGTCTCCCACCCGGGATTCGTAGACCATTTCCTCATCGAGCTCACCCACCCGGCGGCTGTTCTTCCCCTCGGAATCGCCCACCAGGTACACACCGAACAGGCCGCGGTCCGGGATGG
Organism: Arthrobacter sp. Y3224198; assembly: GCF_059090025.1. Classification (NCBI taxonomy): domain Bacteria; kingdom Bacillati; phylum Actinomycetota; class Actinomycetes; order Micrococcales; family Micrococcaceae; genus Arthrobacter; species Arthrobacter sp. Y3224198. The sequence goes on along the minus strand of NZ_JBNHFG010000002.1, from coordinate 91,365 downwards.
TGCCGCCGGAGGTGACCGCCAGACGCTGGGCCCCGGGACGCCCGGTGATGGTGCCTTCGGTCCGGTCCCAGACAATCCGCGGGCGCAGCTCGGCAAATTCGTCCGACGGGTAGCGCCCGGAAAGCAGGTCCAGGGTGGCATCAAAGGCGGAGCGCGGCAGCCCGGCGAACGGGGCGGAGGCGCGGACGACGTCGAACCATTCCTCCACGTCGATGGAGCCCAGGGCGGCGGCGGCCACGGTCTGCTGTGCGAGGATGTCCAGCGGATTGGCGGGAATGGCAAGCGGCTCGATCTGCCCGGCCAGCATCCGTTCGGCGGTGACGGCGGAGTTGAGCAGGTCCCCGCGGTGCTTGGGGAACATCACGCCTTGGGAGATTTCACCGACCTGGTGTCCGGCGCGGCCTACCCGCTGCAGGCCGCTGGCGACGGAGGGCGGGGATTCCACCTGTACCACCAGGTCCACGGCACCCATGTCGATGCCCAGTTCCAGCGAGCTGGTGGCCACCACGCAGCGCAACCGGCCGGACTTCAGGTCGTCCTCGATCAGGGCGCGCTGGTCCTTGGACACCGACCCGTGGTGGGCTCGCGCCAGCACCGGGCTGTCATCCTCCACGGCCAGGTCTTCCCGCCGCAGCACCGAGACCCCGGCCTGCGCCATGATCTGCGCCGGCGGGCGGGAGGTGCCTGCGCTCACGGCGGGCGCGGCGTCGTCGGTCCCGGTGGCCGCCGACGCCGCTTCCAGCCGGAAGGCATGGATCTCGTTCAGCCGCGCGGTCAGCCGTTCGGCCAGGCGCCGGGAGTTGGCAAACACAATGGTGGAGCGGTTGGCCTCAATGAGGTCGACAATCTTTTCCTCCACATGCGGCCAGATGCTGGCCTGCGGCGCGTAGCCGCCCTCCACGGTGTCCTCGACCGCGGGGGCGCCGCCCAGGTCCGACATGTCCTCCACCGGAACGGTGACGGTGAGGTTCCAGTTCTTTTTCGACTCGGGCGCGACGATCCGCACGGGGGAGTTGCCGCCCAGGAACCGGGCCACAGTCTCGTGCGGCTCCACCGTGGCGGAGAGCCCGATCCTCTGCACCGGTTTGTCCAGCATGGCGTCCAGCCGGGCCAGCGTTACCGCCAGGTGCGCGCCGCGCTTGGTGCCGGCGACGGCGTGGACCTCGTCCACAATGACGGTTTCCACCTCGGACAGCGTTTCGCGTGCCTGCGAGGTGAGCATCAGGAACAGGGACTCCGGCGTGGTGATCAGGATGTCCGGGGGCCGGGTCAGCAGGGCGCGGCGTTCGTTCTGCGGAGTGTCACCGGAACGGACGCCCACGGTGATGGACGGGGCGGGCAGGCCCAGCCGCTTGGCGGTCTGGGTGATGCCGATCAGCGGAGAGCGCAGGTTCCGCTCCACGTCCACGCCGAGGGCCTTCAACGGGGAGATGTACAGGACCTTGGTCTTGCGTTTGGGTTCCTTGGCACGCCTGGAGCCGGAGCCCTTTCCGTGCGCGGGCAGGGGGATGTCCAGGGTTGGATCCGCCGGGGTCCGGGTGGCAGCAGCAATAAAGCTGTCCAGCGCCCAGAGGAAGGCGGCCAGCGTCTTGCCCGAACCGGTGGGGGCAACCACCAGGGCATTGGCACCTTCGGAAACGGCGTCCCAGGCCCCCAGCTGGGCCGGGGTGGGCGCGGCGAAGACACCCTCGAACCATTCCCGTGTTGCGGGGGTGAATTTACCCAGTACCGAGGACGGCACCAAGGACGCCGATGTCATGGCTCTATTGTTCCCCACCCCGGGGACACTTTAAGCGGCGCTGCGGCGGGTTTGGCTGCAGGCCGAATATCAGCGGGCCTGGACCATTCCCACGTGCAGCAGCTCAATGTCGCCGTTCAGGCAGCCGGTGGAGGGGTAGGCAACGGTCAGGGATGTGGTGTCCTCAGGCGGGTAGACCAGCAGGGACGCGGTCGGCTGCACCTGGCACTCGCCGTACTTCTGCGCCACGGTTTCCTGCAGTTCGGCGGTTGCCGACTGGCCCGGCGCCAGCGTCACGGGGACCGCAACACCGTCGATCCGCCCGGCCGCAGCCCCGACCTGCTGGCCCGCAGCATCCAGGTAGGAGACGCCGGGGTAGCCCGCCATGGTGCAGGCGCCCCCGCCGGACGTATTGGTCAGCACCAGGGCGCGGGACACCCCGCCGGCAGACGCACCGCCTGGAATGTCTTCCACCGTTCCGCTGAGCATGTCAGCGGTGCACAGTGCCGGTCCCGTCGCAGCCGCTCCGCCGGTGCCGGCAGTCGAGGTTGCCGGAGCAGGCGTGGCGCCAACGGTCGGCGTCGCGCTCGCAGAGGGTGAGGCCGACGGCGCCGCGTCGCCGCCGCCGTCGTCATCCCCGGATCCGCAGCCGGCCAGCGTGGAACCGGAAAGGGCCAGCAGGGCCAACAGGGTGAGGGTTTTACGAGTGCGGAAAGCGGAGCTTCGGGTGGTCATGCTCTCACCCTGTCCCGGCGTCGGGGGCGCGTCAATCCGCCCCGCTGGGCGGGGCGGAAAGACGCATAACCGTTACGGGCATGCGAGGCCGTCGGGCGGCCTGCTGACAATTACGGAACGCCCAGGCCGGATTCCACCGCGGCGGCCAGCGCTGCCCGGCGCCTCTGATGGATGTGGGTGGGATCCCCTCCGTCGGCGACAGCGGTGATTGACGCCTGGGCCCAAGTGGAGGCCATTGAAATCAGGAGCGACCAGACATCCTCCGCCTCGAGATCCGAACGGATCCTCCCCGTTTGTTGCTCTTGCTCGATGTCGCGCAGATGTGCCGCATCATTCTCCTGCAGTCCGGGGTATAGATAGCCCGCGGATTCACGTTCGAGGCGCTTCCAGGCAATCAGCCGGACGAGCGCAGGATCGGCGACATAGTCGTCATACAGGCGCACCGCATAGCCGGCAAGGTCGTGCGCAGTGAACGGAACCCGGTTGCTGTTGGCTAGCACGTGCGAGGTGAATACTGCCTCGAACAGTTGCTCCTTGGAGCCGAAATAGGCGTACAGCATGGGCTTGCTGGCCCCGGACGCGGCGGCAATCCGGTCTACCCGGGCTCCGGCGATGCCCCGGACCGCAAATTCCTCGGTGGCTGCATGGAGGATGCGGCGACGGGTTTCCTCGGCGTTTGGCATGGGAAGAGTATATCTTTACTACCAACTAGTAGGTAGTGTGTCTCGGTATGGAAACCATAGCCCTTCAGGCATCTACTCCCGGCGGTCCTCTGGAGACCGCAGTAATCCTGCGGCGTCCGTTGCGCGACGACGATGTAGATATCCGGATTACCTTCTGCGGTGTCTGCCATTCAGACCTTCACGCCCTGCACGCGGGTGCCGGGAGCACCTTTCCGCTGGTGCCGGGACACGAGTTCGTCGGGGAGGTAGCAGCGGTCGGTCCCGCCGTGACGCGGTTCGCGCCGGGGGACGCGGTGGCAGTAGGCAATATCGTTGACTCCTGCGGGGTCTGCAGGATGTGCCTGGCCGGGCAGGAGAACTTCTGCGAGGAATTTCCGACTTTGACGTACGGCGGGAAGGACCGCGTGGACGGGAGCCTGACCGCGGGCGGGTATGCCGGGCGGTACGTGGCCCGGGAAGACTTCGTTTATACCCTGCCCGACGGACTCAACCCAGCCGGTGCCGCGCCGCTGATGTGCGCCGGGGTGACCGTGTGGGAGCCGCTTCGGGCGGCCGGTGTTGGGCCGGGCACCAGGCTTGGTGTCGTCGGACTGGGCGGCCTCGGGCACCTCGCCGTGCGGCTGGGCCGGGCGCTCGGAGCCGAGGTCACGGTCTTTACCACCACCCCCGCCAAGGCTGCAGATGCCCGGGCCCTGGGCGCCGGGCAGGTAATAGTTTCGACCGATGCGCCGGCCATGCAGGAGAGCCGGGGCACTCTCGACGTTGTCCTGGATACGGTGGCTGTTGAGCATGACCTGGCTCCGTATCTGGGGGCACTGGACCTCGACGGCATCCTGTACTCCCTCGGCTATCTCGGCTCATTCACCCTGGCCACTACAGATCTCCTGATCGGGCGGAAGCGGCTGGCTTCCGCGGGGAGCGGGGGGCGCCGGCGCACACAGGAGCTATTGGACTTCTGTGCCCGGCACGGCATTGTTGCCGACGTCGAGACTCTCCCGTGGAAAGAGGCCGACCTCGGTATGGAGAGGCTGGCGCGGAACGATGTCCGCTACCGTTTCGTGCTGGACCTTCGCGGTATAGATGACGGCCTGGAGCGCCAAGCCGAATAACAGCGATGCCCGTCCCTGCTCAGAGCCGGGACGGGCATCGCTGTTAACAAACCCTGGAAAGGAATGCGCTAGCCCCTGCTGCGGCGCCGGGTCCGGATCAGCGCGGTGACACCGGCGGCCAGGCCGAGCACACCCGCACCCAGACCCGCGTAGCCGGCCACCTGTGCGGCCTCGATGTCGTCCTCCCGGTCGTCGTCAGCGTCCTGGCGGTCACGGTCCGCGGCTGTTCCGCTGTCGTCGCCGTGCTCGCCGTGCGCATCGTCGTCGTCCGCTTCGGTAATGGTCAGAACCGGGGCGGGGGAGTCCAGGTCATGGCCGGACTGCCCCTCGGCGGGGACCTCGGCCCAATCGGTTTCACCCTCGGCACAGGTCTGCAGGACGGGGAAAGCCAGCGTGCGGCCTTCCTCCTCCGGCAGCGTGACGCCAAGTGTGAAGGTGTCCCGGACGCCGTCGGCCAGCGGCTGCTGCGCGGTGTAGACAATGGCGCTGGTGCGGGAGCTGACCTGCGATCCGTTGGGCAGGGTCCGCGGTTCGGCCAGCTCTTCGGTCTCCTTCTTGATGTCCCATCCGGCGTGGGCGGTGGGGGTGGCGTCGGTCAGCTCGTCCGGCAGGGTGAAGGTCAGGGCGGTGGTGGGGGAGCCTTCGCAGCCGTGCGAAAGATCGAAGGTCAGCAGCGCGGTCTCGCCGGCGCCGGTGGTGTCCGGGGTGACGTGGACGTGGGCGGCGGCGGAGCCGAGGCCGAGCGTCATCAGGGCGGCGGTGCCGCCGGCAGCGAGCAGGGCAGAAGTGCGGGTACGCATGGGTAAGCCTTTCAATGGCGTGTGGGCGCCGGGAGCCGCAGGAAGCGGCAGGTGAAAAAGGAAAAGGGATTAGGCCAAGGCGTACGACGGCGGGCCGCGCAGCGGGCGCGCCGAGCAGAACGGGGCGCGAAGGGTCCCGGCATCGGGACCGGAAATGGCCGCGGGGCGGGATGCCGGGAAAGGCAGCGGCGCGGGGCTGCTGAACAGCGGCCGCAGCCAGGCGGCTGCGGCATGCAGGGCATCCTCGCCGCGCGCCAGCGCCAGGGTGGTGAGGACAACGGCGGCGAGGTGGGCCAGGAAAAGTGTGGGGCCGGCGTCGTGAAGGCCGGGCCCGGCGTGTTCGTGTCCGGAGAAATCGGGGGCGACGGCGGCTGGCGGGAGGCAGTCCGCGGCCGTCCCATGGCTGCCGTGCCCGGATGCGGCGGGCAGGCAGGGGACCGGGCCGGCGGGTGTCAGCAGGTCAAACGCCTGGTGCAGAACCAGTTGTGCGGCGCCAAGGACCAGGAACAGGCTGCCCGGGCGGAAGCGGCGTCCGGCCGTGACCGTAACCCCCGCCAGCGTCATGGCGCCCAGGGCCAGAAGAAGGACCGGTGCGGGAAGGGTTCCGCCGCCGGCGGTATGCGCGCCCACGGCCAGCGCCATGATCACCGCGGTGGCGACGCCGGCCCGGAGCAGGCGGAAAGGGTCGGTGCGCGTGGGCATAGGCTCCCTTTCCCGGTTCTGCTCCTGCCGGCGCGGCGCGGGGCCTGCCGGACTGCTGAAAAACTGCTCCCACTTTACCGTGCGGGGAATTCCGCCGATCCGCTATTCGTGGTGGTACGGGCGTCCTCCGGCGATCTCCTGGGCGCGGTAGACCTGCTCGGCGAGAATCAGCCGGACCAGCTGGTGCGGGAAGACCAATGGGGACAGGGACCAGACGAAGTCGGCGCGGTCATGCACGCTCTGGTCCACCCCGTAGGCGCCACCGATGATCAACGTCACGTTGCGGGAGGAATCCAGGGGTTTCTGCAGGGTCTTGGCCAAGGCGGGGGAGGTGATCGCCTTGCCGCGCTCATCCAGCAGGATCACATAGTCGCTGCCGACCTTGGACAGCAGCCGCTCGGATTCCTCCTTCCGGGCGGCATCGCCCTCGCGGGCGGAATGCGGAATGGGGACCCAGGTCAGGTCGAAGGGCTTCTTCAGCCGCTTCTCGTACCGGCGGATCCCGTCAACCACCCAGTCCTCGTGCTTGCGGCCCACCATCAGAACTCTCAATGCCATGGAACCATTCAAGCCCGGATCCGGCCGCCGGGGGTAACCGGCGGAACCGACCGCCGGTATGGCCCGGCGGCAAGTGATCGGGCTTACACTGCCCAACAAGGAAGCCGGACCTCACCGGCTTGTCTTCGACGGCGGAAGCCAAGGAGGAACAACCATGCGTTCAACGCGTGCTGTGGTGTTGGGTGGCGGCGGAGTGGCCGGTATTGCCTGGGAAATCGGACTGCTGGCCGAACTGCTGGACCTGGGGGTGGACCTGAACGAGGCGGATCTGGTGGTGGGCACCTCGGCCGGATCGGTGGTGGGCACCGCCCTGCGGTTCGGGCAGGTACCGGCTGCCGTGGCGTCGCAGGAATCCGCACCGGACGGCGCCGCCGCGGCGGATTACCAGGAGCCGGATTCTTTCGACGGCGAACGGTTTATGAACGTTATGGGTGCGGCCGGGCAGGGCGGCGGCGGGGAAAAAGCCGCCCGGGCGCGGCTTGGCCGGCTGGCGCTGAAGGCGGACACCCAGCTGACCGAGGAGGCCTGGGTGAACAGCATCCGCATGCTGGTGCCGTACCCGGCCTGGCCGGAAAAGGCCCTGGGTGTCACCGCCGTCGACGCCGAAGACGGCAGCTTCACGGTCTTTGACGCCAGCTCCGGCGTGGATCTGGGGCTGGCCGTCACCGCCAGCTGCACGGTACCCACCGTATGGCCGCCGGTGCACATTAACGGGCGGGTCTACATGGACGGCGGCATGCGCTCGGGGACCAACGCCGACGTCGCGGCCGGGCATGGGAAAGTCCTGGTGATTTCCTGCGGGCTTGAGGCGCCGCAGAGTCCGTTCGGCCCCACCCTTCCGCAGGCACTGAAGACCATCAATAAGGACGGCAGAGCATTCCTTATTGAGGCAGATGCACAGGCGCTGCAGGCTTTCGGCACCAACATGCTGCTTGATTCGACCCGCAAGCCCTCCCTTGCCGCCGGCCGGCGGCAGGCAAAGGAGATCGCTGACGACGTCCGGCGCTTCTGGGAGGACTAGCGGCTGACCGGCCCCCGACACACAGGCCCCCGGCACACGGGCCGGCGGGCCGCTTAGCGGTTGTCGCGGTCGACGTCGTCGGCCAGAGCGGAACCCGGCTCGATCACTACGCCGTCTTCACGCTGTTCCACGCCGGCACCCTGCGCGGCGGCAGCTTCTTCCGGGGCGGGAGCCTGCGGGGCCGTGGCGGTGCCGGCCGCTTCGGCTTCTTCACGTTCCTGGATGTGTTTGACCAGGAATTCGAGTTCGTCGCTGTATTGCTGGAGCCGGTCGGACCGGGTTTCGTTGGCCAGGGCCAGGACCAGCTCCGTCTGGCGGTTGCGGAGCTGGGAAAGTGTGGGCTGTGATCCGTTGTTGTCCATGCTTCATCCTACAAAGGACAGCGCGCCTTGCATTCCCGGCGCAGGGATCGGCGGACGGAGATGGCACCGATTGGCCCTCAAAACCGGGGTGCCGCAATATGCAAACTAAGTTTGCTTACTACCTCGTGTTTAGGTTACGTTGCTTTCACCGGCCCGCGGCGTCGGCACTCGTGGCGACCCATCAGATGCGGGCCAGATATGCGGAGGTGAATAGTGTTCTTTCACAAACAGGAACTTCAGTTCAAGGCAACACCGGACAAGCCGGATGCCGTCTACGCACGCAAACTCCAGGAAGTGCTCGGCGGACAGTACGGTGAAATCACCGTAGCCATGCAGTACGGGTTCCAGTCCTGGAATTCCCATCTGCCCGGCAAGTACCGGGATCTTCTTTACGGCATCGCCGCTGAGGAAATGGGCCACGTGGAAATGCTGGCCATCATGATTGCCCAACTGCTGGAAAAGGCACCCCTGGGAATTACGGACGACGCCGTCCAGTCCGATCCCACCATCGCCGCCGTCGTCGGTGGCATGGACGTCCAGCACGCCATTGTGGCCGGTGCCGGGGCCCGTCCCGTGGACAGCAACGGCAACCCGTGGACCGCCGGTTACGTAACTGCGTCCGGCAACCTGCTGGCCGACTTCACGTCCAACGCCAACGCCGAGATGCAGGGACGCCTCGCCGTCGCCCGTCTCTACCACATGACCGATGACAAGGGCGTGCGGGACCTGCTTTCCTTCCTGCTGGCGCGCGACACCATGCACCAGAACATGTGGACAGCTGCTGCGAAGGAACTGCAGGAAGAGGGCTACGAGCTCCTGCCGGTCCCGAGCAACTTCCCGATCAAGAAGGAAGAGCGCGAAGTGTCCTACCAGTACTTGAACTTCTCGGACGGCAAGCACGCCTCCGAGGGCTCCTGGGCTTCCGGCCCCACGCCGGACGGCAAGGGCGAGTTCAGCTACCACGAGGGCCCGACGACGACGGCCCCGATGCCGGACGTCACCCGTCCGGACGCCCGCTACTACGGCACCACCGACATCCCCAATGTGGTGGAGAAGGTCGCCGGCACGGTGCAGGACAAGCTGAACCGCGAGTAAGCGCTTGAGCTGCGAGTAACTGCCCGCAGCAGAAACGCCCGGATGCCGGGCGTGGAGTCCACGCCGGCATCCGGGCCTTTCTGCCTTTGTTGTCCGAATGGGGAGAGAGGGCCGATATCCGCGAACATCGTACAAATCCGTTGGCGAAGGTTCGGCGTATTTGAAACGTGCAACCCGCCGTGACAATTTTGACCGGCTGACAGATCGGCAACAAACACAATGAGCAATGGTGCGGGTCCCGGCAACGGACCGTCAGCGGTAGTGGAAAAACGGACGGGTTCCCTGAAAAGGGCTATCCTCGTCCGCGATATTTTCTATGCAGTTGCCCTGTTGGTTTGCATTGGACTCGCTGTCCATGTCTTCCAGAACGTTCCGCTGGACACGATGGTGACGGGCAACGGCAGGCACGGTCGTGACGGTAACCGGGCGCCTTACGCGATGTGCATGCCTCCGATCGTTGCCGTGATGATCTGGTGGGGGTTTAGGCGCCGCCCGCTTCGTCACGGAAAGAACGCCCTCGTCCGTCGGTATGTCTTATCTGCCGTGATTCCGGTGTTGCTTGTTATCGGCCAAGTACTTGCAACCCGGAGCCTCTTTGAAGCAGCCGGTCTGAGTTAATAGGCGCCCGGTCTTTGTGAGGTCTCCGCAAGCGCAGGAACCAGTTCCGATAAAGGAAAGGCCCCGTAGATCCGAGGATCTATGGGGCCTTTCCTTTATCTGGCGGTGTCGGTGGGATTTGAACCCACTGGATGCTAGGAACGCAATCCATGGTGTGTGGCAAAGGACCCAAAAATCAGCGATCTAACCGTCGTGTAGCCGCGCGGCGCAAGCACAGACACGACGGAAAAGCGGGCTGGTCGGTCACCGGCCCTCTTTTTCGCGTGTTTCTGGCAGGCGGCAGCGATGCCCGCCGAATCTGGAGTCGATCCTGGACGGAAGCCAGAAGCCAGAAGCCAGAAGTGAGAAGCCAGACCGTCCAGGACGGACAGCATCCGACGGAGGATGCAGCGACATCCTTGCGGCCTAACTCCGAGTTGCCCTGGACGAGGCACGCGTCTGGGCGACTCCCGGGGCTGTGACGAGGCTGGCCCAGATGGAGCTTCCGTAAGCTGAAGGACCTCGGCGCCGCGGGGCTACTGCACATCCATCGGTATCCCAGTGTGACGGCGTTTCTCGAGAGATGCACCAAAAATGCACCACGACGACCCCGAAAATGCAGAAAACCCCCGGTTTCCCGGGGGTTTTCAGTGGCGGTGACGGTGGGATTTGAACCCACGTTGGCTTTTACACCAAACAACATTTCGAGTGTTGCACCTTCGGCCGCTCGGACACGTCACCAACGCGTCAACCTTACCGGGTGGAAGGCCCAACCCCCAAAAGCAGCCCTACCGCCGCCGCCGAAACCGCAGGAACTAGAGGTCAACGACGTCGTTCTTGCCGACGTCGGGCGTTCCGCCGGTCACGGCCGCCTTGCCGATCTTGAACATGCTGGCGATCTTCGGCTCATCGGAGGCCCAGTATTCGGCTGTATGGGAGTCCACCTTCAGCAGGGCCACCGCCGGATCTTCGCGGCCGTGCTCAAACCAGGCCTCCACCGAGGTCTTCCAGAGCTCCTCGACCTTCTCTGGATCCTTGGTCACGCTGGCCGTACCGCTGATAGAGAGGAAACCCTTGGAATCCTGGATGGCCACATTCACATGCGGATTCGCGCGGACCTCATCGGCCTTGGGAGAGGGGTCGGGGGTGAAGAACCACAGGTTCCCGTCCTTGTCCGCCTCCTGCAGCTGCAGCGGCCGGCTGACCAGGTTCCCCTGCAGGTCCACGGTGGTCACCGTGGCGATCTTGGCCTTCTCGAGGATGCTGACAACAATGTCCCGTCCGTCCTGCTCTGATGCCATGGGGGAAACTCCTTTGCTCGTAGCGTTCCGGAGTTAGTAAGCCTACGTATAAACAGGGGCTGACGGAACGGGGGTTCAGGCGTTTCGCTTGGAGCCGAAGAAGTCCCGCAGCAGCCGCGCCGCCTCCTCCTCGCGCACCCCGGGGAAAACCTCCACCCAGTGGTTCAGGCGGCGTTCACGCAGGATATCGAACACGGACCCCGACGCACCCGCCTTCTCATCCCACGCCCCGAACACCACCTTCGGCACCCGGGCCAGGACTATCGCCCCGGCGCACATGGCACACGGCTCCAGCGTCACCACCAGCGTGCAGCCGGCCAGCCGCCATTCGCCGACGGCGGCCGCCGCCTCCCGGATGGCGAGCACCTCCGCGTGGGCGGTGGGGTCGCCGGTGGCCTCGCGCTCGTTGCGCCCGGTGCCCAGCACTTGTCCGTCCGGCCCCAGGACGACGGCGCCGATCGGCACGTCACCGGTGTCCAGTGCCTGCCGGGCCTGATCCAGGGCAAGGTCCATCCAGGCCTCGTGGGTGCGGGAAAGGGGCTGCATGCCTCCCATCGTCGCGCATCCGCGCGCCTGCGGGCGAACGCGGTGGGGGCGGGGTCGGAATGGTAGTTTTGAAGTATGCGCGTACTTGTAGTGGATCATCCCCTCGTTGCCCACAAACTCACCGTTCTCCGCGACAAGGACACCCCCTCACCGGTCTTTCGTCAGCTGACCGAGGAACTGGTCACCCTGCTGGCCTATGAAGCCACCCGGACCGTCCGTGTGGAGCCGGTTCCCATCGAGACCCCCGTGACCTCCGCGATCGGCACCGGCCTGGTCAAGCCCACGCCGCTGGTGGTTCCGATCCTGCGCGCGGGCCTGGGCATGCTTGAAGGCATGACCCGCCTGGTCCCCACCGCCGAGGTCGGTTTCCTGGGCATGGCCCGGAATGAGGAAACCCTCGAGGCCATCACCTATGCCGAGCGCCTCCCCGACGATCTGACCGGACGCCAGGTCTTCGTCCTGGATCCGATGCTGGCCACCGGCGGAACCCTGCGCGAAGCCATTAAGTTCATGTTCAAGCGCGGCGCGGCCGAGGTCATCTGCATCTGCCTGCTGGCCGCCCCCGAAGGCCTCTCGGTGCTCCAGGAAGAGCTCCAAGATGCCAACGTCACCGTGGTTCTGGCCTCCATCGACGAACGCCTCGATGACAAGGCCTACATTGTCCCCGGCCTGGGCGACGCCGGCGACCGCCTGTACGGCGTGGTCTAACCGAGGTTGACGGGCCTGCCGGCCCGCTTTGAAGCCGGCTCCGGCGGCGGCAGGATCTGTCCACTATGTGGACGCTCCGGTGATTTGCTTGACGGCATCCGCTCTGTAAGTGCGCTTATAGAGCGGATGCCTTTTCTGTATCCCGTGGCAGTATGTCGCCAACCCCTCTTGCCAGCAAAAGGAATCCGTTTGGGACTTATGCATAATTATGCATAGCTATTCATTGTGTCAATTTGTGAAGTGCGTCACAAATCGACGCAATCTGTCCATCATGTGAGACGCAGTGGGCATTATTACTTGCGCACTACCCTTTGTTACATGCAATAATCCGAAGTGTGAACACCAACACGACAGCACCAGTCGCAGTCTTCCCCGGTGGCCTACGCGCCACGCAGGAGACGTGCTGTTGTCGAATGCATGCCTTTGGAACCACCCCCATCCTCAGGTAAGACTCAGGCCCAAGTACGGGCATAACAGGCGCCATCTCGACCGGGCACACCCCCGCTATTCGAGCCGTGATGACGGCGATTTCACGATGAGGTCCCACATGTCAGTAGCATCCGGTTACGTCCACATTTCCCTGCGCAATGCGCAGAACCGCGCCGGATCAGGTTCCCAACGCCAGCCGTCCATGGGTGGTTTCTCCCGCTCCTACGGTCAGCCTTTTGGGAACCAGTCCTATGGTGTCCAGCCTTCCAATGGCACCGCAGCCCGTCCGCTGCGTGCCGTCTCCGGCCAGGATGCCTATCCCATGACCGCCCCCATGCAGGTGGTCACCCCCAATGGTGTTCCCGGCCCTCAGCCGGTCAGCAATGACACCAGTGCACGGGGATTCGTTATTTATGTAGGCCTCGATGAAGAAACAGCAGCGGCTCACGGCACCTCGCTGAGCAAGCTGGCACAGGAAATCCGGGCGCACGTCCAGACCCTGGTGCCCGGCGCGCAGAGCCACGCCGCCGTCGCACTGGCCCCGGCCGGAGCTACCGGCTCGGACATCGACGTCGTCCGCCAGGCCTTGGGCGATCCCACCGTTGCCCGCCGCCAGGCACCGCAGCAGGTGCCCGCACCGCAGGTGCCGGCGTCCGTCCGCCCCTCGGGCGTCCTGATCGACCTCTCGCGCCGCGAGGTGCACCTTGACGGTGACACGCTGAACCTGACGTTCAAGGAATTCGAACTCCTGAACTACCTGGTGGAAAACGGGAGCCGGACGGTCGGCCGCGAAGAGCTGCTGGCAGGGCTGTGGCGCAACGCCGAAGAGGTGCCCAACGAGCGCACCATCGACGTCCACATCCGCCGCCTGCGCTCCAAGCTGGGCCGCCTGGCCAACACCGTCCGCACTGTGCGCGGGCAGGGGTACCGCTTCTACGAGCACCCCGAGGTAGTTGTCTGGGCCGCACCCGAATACAGCATCTAGGCGCCGGGTACGGCCGCAGGGCCGCAGCCGCGGACGGAATGGGGGTTCCGTCCGCGGCTAAACTTGGCAAATGACCGGCCACCACCTCAAGAAACTCCAGCTGCTGCGCCATGCGAAGGCCGACTGGCCCCGCGACGTCGCAGACCATGAGCGTCCGCTCTCCGGGCGCGGGCACCGGGATGCGCCCTTGGCCGGTGTCTGGATGCGCGAGCACGACGCCGTCCCCGACTTTATTCTCTGCTCCTCCGCGCTGCGGGCCCGGCAGACCTGCACCTGGGTGTGCAAGGAGCTCGGCGACAAGGCACCCACGGCCAAGCTGGAGGACCGGCTCTACAACGCCACGCCCGAGCGGATCCTGAGCCTGATCAACCATGTGCCCGAGACCGTGACCAGCCTGCTGGTGATCGCCCACCTGCCCGGCGTCCAGGACCTGGCCATGCGCCTTGCCTCCACAACCTCGGATGAGGATGCCGTGATGGAGATGGCCACCCGGTACCCGACGGCGGGACTCACCGTGATGGAACACGCGCTGCCGTGGGCGGAACTGGACGGCCGGGACGCCCGGATCACCGACTTCGTGGTGCCGCGCGCCTAGCCGGGCCGTCTTTATTGATGCTCAGATGTCAATCTCCGGCTGCAGGGTCTTCAGTGTCCAGAGCCGGTGCCTGCGTGCCGCCAGCAGGGACAGGATCAGCCCGACGGCGGTATAGCCCAGCAGTGCGACAGCCACCCCGGCGGCCTGGGAGAGTTCCCCGCCGTACAGTAGCTGGCGCAGCCCGGTGACCATGTAGCCCATCGGCAGTACATCGTGCGCCACATGCAGCGGGGCGGGAATGGTCTGCCACGGGAAGGTGCCGCCGGAGGACACCAGCTGCAGCACCAGCAGGATCAGCACCACGAACTTGCCCACCGAGCCGAGCAGCGCCACGATGCCCTGGATCAGGGCCGAGAACGCCATGGCCGCCATCAGCAGCAGCGCCCAGGCCAGGACCGGATGGGCGGGATCCAGCCCCAGTCCGAACCGGACCGCGGCGTACAGGACGGTTGCCTGCACCAGCGACACCACCAGGAACGGCAGCCAGCCGCCCACGGCGATCTTCCAGGCCGGCGCGTTCGAGGCCAGTGCCCGGCGGCTGATGGGGCGCATGGCCTGGGCCAGCATAAAGATGCCCACCCACATGGCCAGGGTCAGGAAGTAAGGGGCCAGCCCGGCGCCGTATGTGCCGGCCTTGGCCTGGTCCACGGTGCTGACCGTCAGCGGATCGGCAATCACGGCGGAAGCGTTCGCGCGCTCCTCCTCGTTCGGGTTGGGGACATTCCCTGCGCCCTCATCCAGCTGCCGGGCCAGTTCCCCGGAACCGTCCTTCAATTGCGCCAGGCCGTCCTTGAGCGTTCCGGCACCTGCGGCGGCAGAATCCGCGCCGGCGGCAAGCTGCCGGGTGCCGTCCAGTGCCTGCTGCTCTCCGGCGGCAAGGTCCGAGGCGCCGGTGGCGAGCCGATCCGCACCGGCGGACAGATCGGCCGCGCCGGAGGAAAGGGATGACGAGCCGGTAGAGACGGCCGCTGCACCCTGTTGCGCCTGGCCGATGGCCCCGGGCAGGGCGGCGGACTTCTCGGCCAGCGTGTTGGCCCCCGCCACGAGGGTTGAAAGCTGGCTAAGGTCCCCGGACTGGCCTCCGGCCGTGGCCCGAATCGCATCCGCTTCGGCCTGTGTCATCCGGCCGGACGCGACGAGCTGGGTCAGCAGTGAGTCGATCTGGCTTTGCGCCTTCTGCAGACCGTCGGCGGCGGCGGCGACCCTGCTGACACCGTCTGCCAGCTGCTGCGTCTGCCCCGGCAACTGGGCAGTCTGCTCAGCCAACGTGTCCAGGCCGGCTGAGAGATTACCCGCGCCGGCTGACAGCTCACCGGCCCCCGAGGACAACTGGCCCGCCCCGGCTGAAAGCTCCTTCGCGCCCGAAGACACCTGGTTGGCACCGGTGACCAGCTGCTGCTGTCCGGACTCCAGCGAATGCGCCCCGGAGGACAATGTGTCCAAGCCGGTTTTCAACTCCGCGGCGCCCGAGTCCGCGGAGGCGGCACCGTCGGCCAGCTGCCCGGCGCCGTCGGCCGCCTTCTGCAGTTGGGTGTGCACCGTGCTGAACCCGGTGAGCAGCTTGCCGGCAGTTTCCTCGCCCACTTCTGCCGCGACACTGTCATGCACGGAGGAGGTGAGCTTGTCCACGATGCTGCTCAGCAGGTAGTTGTTGGCGTCGTTGGTGATGACGTGCAGACTCGCCTGGCGGGCGTTGCCAAGGTCGGACGTCGAGGCAAGGCTCGCGGAAAAGTCCGCGGGAATGGTCAGTGCGAATTCGTAGCTGCCATCCCGTACCCCGGTGTTGGCAGCGTCGGTGCTGTCCACGATTTCCCAGTCGAAGGTGCCGTCTTCCAGCAGGTTTTCCTGCACGGTGGCACCGACGTCGAGCCGGCCGTCCGCGGTGTCGGCCCCTTCGTCCTCCACCGCCAGGGCGGCCTTGACGCCGTCCAGGTTCCCGTAGGGATCCCAGTTGGCGTACAGATAAATGGCGCCGTACAGCAGCGGCACCAGGGACAGGGCGAGGATGGCCAGCTTCGGCAGGATCCCGCCGGTCATGCGTTTGAGCTCGCTGAGGGCAAGGCGGATGACGGTCATACGGACACCTCCCGGGAGACGGAAGCGGTGTCGTCGCTGTCCGGTCCCTGGCTATCGGCGGGACGGGTGTCAGCCGGGTGGGCGTTAGCGGTCCCCACCTTGGCAGTGGGCCCGGTCCAGTCGGGCGGGATCTGGGCGACGACGGCGAGGGCGGTGACCAGCCGGGCAGAAGACGACACGCTTTCCGCCACGATCGGCAGCCAGCTTTTGGGGTCGGCCAGGTGCCGGTCCGGTGAGTCGAAGACCAGCAGTTCAACGGCGAAATCCGCCAGCGCCAGGCGGACCAGCAGGTCCATCCGCGCCGCGGGCTCAAGTTCTTCGATCCACAGCGGTGCCAGGTCCTCGAGCCCCTCGGCGGCCAGCCATGCAGCGGCGTCAATGCGCGGCCTGCTGCGGCGCGGTATCAGGGCGAGGTCTTCCGCGACCAGGTCGCGTACGCGGAAGTGCCGTTCCGGTTCGTTGACGTCCGGGGAATCCACCAGCGCTGCATGCCGGCGCAGGGTTTCCAGCCGGTCGCTGCGGCCCCAGGCTACGGAGCCGGAGGTGGGACGCATCCGGCCGGAAAGGGTCAGGGCCAGCGCGGTGCGGGTGGACTGGTCATCGCCCTGGACGAGCAACAGGTCCCCGGTCTCCGCCTGCAGGGACGTATTCGGCAGGAGCGCACTGTGGCGCCCCTTGATGAACAGGTGGTCCGCACTGAGCATGGTTTCGCCTCTTAGTCCTGGGAAAAGCGGGATATCGCGCGCCTGGCACGCGGAGAGGCGCACCTGCCAACCTAAGGGAAACTGACTAGTCAGTGCAAATGAATCGGCGGAGTCGGGCAGGAGAGTTCCCCCACACTGTGCGGACCCTCCGTGCTGCCGGTCAGAGGCCGTACTTTTCCAGCAACCGGAGCCATACCTCGCTGATGGTGGGGTAGGCGGGGACGGCATGCCAGAGCCGTTCCAGCGGAACCTCACCGGTGATGGCGATGGTGGCGGCGTGCAGCAGTTCCGAGACGCCGGGGCCGGCAAAGGTCACGCCCACCAGCACTTTCCGGTCCTCATCCACCACCATCTGTGCCCAGCCCCGGTAGTCGTCCGCATAGAGGGAGGAACCTGCCACGGCAATCTCCAGTGAGGTTTCGGTGGCATTGATTCCGTCCGCCCGCGCCTGCTCCAGCGTCCGTCCCACCATGGCCAGCTCCGGATCGGTAAAGACCACCTGCGGCACGGCATAACTATCGGCAGTGGCGGTGTAGCGGCTCCAGTCTGCCGGGTTTGCAGTGTCGCCGCCGGAATGGCCGGGGGTATTGCCGGCACCGGCCACGGCCGCCCGCGCCGCGATGACGTCACCGGTGGCCCGTGCCTCGTACTTGCCCTGGTGCGTGAGCAGCACTTTCCCGGCGGCGTCGCCCACCGCGTACAGCCAGCCGCCGTCGACGCCGACAACCCGGCCGGTGGCGTCAATGTCCAATTTCCGGGGGTCGAGGCCCAGGTCTTCCAGCCCCAGTCCGGTCAGGTTGGGGTGCCGGCCGGTGGAGACCAGCAGTCTGTCCCCGGCCACCGCGTCGCCGCCCTCCAATTGGACTTCCACACCGCCGTCGTCGGACTTCCGCACGCCGGTGGGGGAGGTGTTGGTGCGCACGTCCACCCCGTCGGCTTTCAGGCCCTCTTCCGCCAGGGCGCGGGCGGGTTCCGGGAATGACTTGAGCAGGGGGCCGCGGGCCAGGACGGTGACCCGGGAGCCCAGGCGGGAGTACGCCTGCGCGAGTTCGACGCCGGAGACGCCGCCGCCGATAACGACCAACCGCTCCGGAATCTCACGGGCGGACGTGGCTTCCCGCGTGCCCCAATAGTCCACTGACTCCAGGCCCTCCAGCGGGGGAACGGATGGTGTGGAGCCGGTAGCCAGCACGACGGCGTGGCGGGCGCGGATGCGCACGGTGCCGCCGTCTGTGGCGGCCACTTCCACCTCGCGCTCCCCGACCAACCGTGCCCGGCCGCGGACCAGGTCAATGCCGGCGCCGGCCACCCATTCGGCCTGGCCTGCATCATCCCAGGAGGAGGTGAACGAATCGCGGCGGTCCAGGACGGCGGCAGTGTCCAAGGTGCCGGTGACGGCTTCGCGGGATCCGGCCACCGAACGTGCCTCCGCCAGGACCGTGCCCGGACGCAGCAGTGCCTTGGACGGCATACAGGCCCAATAAGAGCATTCACCGCCCACCAGGTCGGCTTCCACCAGTACGGCGCGAAGCCCGCCCCGGACTACGCGGTCCGCCGCGTTTTCACCGACAGCGCCGGCACCAATGACAACTACGTCGGTCTGAAGAGTCTCAGTCATGGACCGAGCCTTGCATTACTGCCCGGCGGGAGCAACCGGGGCCCGGACAGCAAACAAAAAACCCGGCCCGATCAGGTTATCCTGATCAGACCGGGTCTGAGTGGTGCGCGCGAAGGGATTCGAACCCCCAACCTTCTGATCCGTAGTCAGATGCTCTATCCGTTGAGCTACGCACGCATAAGAACTACTATATCAAACCGATTCTCACCGGTTTCTTTCAAGTTCTTCCGTGGCTGTTTGGCCGTAGATAACTATAGCGGGCTTTTCCGGACAACACCAATCGAGATCTATGTCGACTGTGTCACTAGACCGGTCTATGTGACCTTAGTCACATTCGGATAGGATGGAGGCCATAGTTCTCTTGGATTTCAGGGTTTGTTCACCAGTGCGGCGGTAAAGGTGCGATCTTTTCAGCCGGGCCGGTCTGCAGGGCGCAACTAGCATCAAAACACACCACTGACCCAACGAAGGGAAGAGTCATGGGCGATGACGCGCGTCAGCTAGTTCTCGATGAGAGCGGCGAGAACAATGCTGTTAGCCAGCCGCTGGACAGCACCAAGGGTGGGGCCGCGGCCCCAACCTCCCACCAGGCCCTCCTCGCGTGGGTGAACGAAGTTGCCGAGCTGACGCAGCCTGACCGCGTGTATTGGGTAACCGGTTCCGAAGAGGAAAACCGGTCACTCACCGATGAGCTCGTGGAAGCCGGCACGCTGGTCCGCCTCAACCCCGAGACCTTCCCCAATTCCTTCGCCGCGTTCTCGGATCCCAAGGATGTTGCCCGCGTGGAGGAGCAGACCTTTATCTGCTCGGAAAAGCGCGAGGATGCCGGCTTCACCAACAACTGGATGGACCCGGCGGAAATGCGGGCCAAGCTGAACGGCCTCTTCGCCGGCTCCATGCGCGGCCGCACCATGTACGTGGTTCCGTTTGTCATGGGCCATCTGGAAGCGGAGGACCCGAAGTTCGGCGTCGAAGTGACCGACAGTGCCTACGTGGTGGCCTCCATGCGCATCATGGCGCGCATCGGCACCGACGTGTTGCGCAAGATGGAAGAGCTGGACGCGTTCTTCGTGCCCGCCCTCCACTCCGTGGGCTTCCCGCTGACTGACGGTGCCGAGGATGTGCCCTGGCCCTGCAGCGACGAGAAGTGGATTGTGCACTTCCCCGAAGACCGCTCCATCTGGTCCTACGGTTCCGGCTACGGCGGCAACGCGCTGCTGGGCAAGAAGTGCTACGCCCTGCGCATTGCCTCCATCATGGCCCGCGACGAGGGCTGGCTGGCCGAGCACATGCTCATCCTCAAGCTGACCAGCCCGGCACAGAAGGACTACTACGTCTCGGCCGCTTTCCCCTCGGCCTGCGGCAAGACCAACCTGGCCCTGCTCGATCCCACGATCGAGGGCTGGAAGGTCGAGACCCTGGGTGATGACATCACCTGGATGCGGTTCGGCAAGGAGGGTGAACTGCGGGCGGTCAACCCGGAGGCGGGCCTGTTCGGCGTTGCCCCCGGGACCGGCTGGAGCACCAACCCCAACGCCATGCGCGCCATTGCCAAGGGCAACTCCATTTTCACCAACGTGGCGCTGACCGACGACGGCGGTGTCTGGTGGGAAGGCATGACGGATGAGGCCCCGGCGCACCTGACGGACTGGCTGGGCCAGGACTGGACGCCCGACGCCGGCCGTCCCGCCGCGCACCCGAACTCCCGTTTCTGCACGCCGATCGACCAGATCGACATGCTGGCCGATGAATACCATTCCCCGGACGGCGTTCCCGTCTCCGCCATCCTCTTCGGCGGCCGGCGCAAGACCACCGTCCCCCTGGTCACCGAAGCCCGGGACTGGGCGAGCGGTATCTTCATGGGCTCCACGCTCTCCTCCGAAACCACGGCGGCCGCCGCCGGCGCGGTGGGTGTGGTGCGGCGCGATCCCATGGCCATGCTTCCGTTCATGGGCTACGACGCCGGAGACTACCTGCGGCACTGGATCGAACTCAGCGGGCAGGCCAACCAGGAGAAGCTGCCCAAGATCTTCCTGGTGAACTGGTTCCGCCGCACGGCCGACGGCGGCTTCGCCTGGCCCG
This sequence comes from Arthrobacter sp. Y3224198, assembly GCF_059090025.1. Lineage (NCBI taxonomy): Bacteria > Bacillati > Actinomycetota > Actinomycetes > Micrococcales > Micrococcaceae > Arthrobacter > Arthrobacter sp. Y3224198. The sequence continues at coordinate 70,921 of NZ_JBNHFG010000002.1, read as the reverse complement.
GCTTCGGGGACAACTCCCGGGTGCTCAAGTGGGTCATCGAACGCCTCGAAGGCAAGGCGGATGCCGTGGAAACCCCCATCGGCTTTGTGCCCACCGGGGATTCCATCGACCTGAGCGGCCTTGACATGACCCCCGAGGATGTGGAGCAGGCCGTCCGTGTGGATCCGCAGGAGTGGGCCACCGAGCTGGACGGCATCGACGAGTGGTACGAGCGCTTCGGCCCCACGTTGCCGGAGGAACTGAAGGACCGGCTGGCCGAGTTGAAGCAGCGCTTCGCCGCCTAGTCCTCCCGAGGGGAATGGTCCCTGCCGGTTACGGCAGGGACCATTCCCCGTTTAAGGCTGCCCGTGGCGGGAAAGGCACATTTTTTAATCCATTGTAAAAAACGTGCCTGCTTCCTACACTGATCCCACACGGCCGGATCAGCGAGGATCGGACAAGCCCATGACGTCACCCCAGCGCAGCATCTATGACAGCGACCATGAATCCTTCCGGGACCTGGTCCGGCACTTTGCGGAAAAGCATGGCCGCCCCAACGCGGAGCGCTGGGACGCGGAGGGAAAGGTGGACCGCTGGCTGTTCACCGAGGCCGCCGAGGCAGGCATCCTGGGCTTCGCCATCCCGGAGGAGTTCGGCGGAGCCGGCATGGCGGACTTCCGGTTCAACGCCGTCATGGGGGAGGAGCTGGCCAGGAACCCGGTCAGTTCAGGACTGGCCTGCATCGCCCTGCAGAACGACATTGTGTTCCCCTACTTCCTGGACCTCACCACGTCTGAGCAGAAGCAGCGCTGGCTGCCCGGCATCGCGGCCGGTGAGCTGGTGACGGCTGTGGCCATGACGGAACCGGGAACCGGCAGCGATTTGGCAGGGATCCGCACCTCCGCCGTCCGCGACGGCGACTCCTATGTCATCAACGGCTCCAAGACCTTCATCTCCAACGGGCAAAACTGCGATCTGGTGGTGGTGGCAGCCCGGACCTCCCCGGACAAACACCGGGGACTGAGCCTTTTTGTGGTGGAGGCGGACGCGGAAGGTTTTTCCCGCGGCCGGAACCTGGACAAGATCGGGCTGCACGCCCAGGACACCAGCGAGCTGCACTTCACCGATGTCCGGGTGCCGGTCGAAAACCTGCTCGGACCCGAAGGCGCCGGCTTTGCCGGCCTGATGGCCAACCTGCCCCAGGAGCGGCTGTCCATCGCAGCTGCGGCCGTGGCAGCCACGGAAGGGGTGCTCGAACGGACCGTGGAATACGTGAAGGAACGCACGGCATTCGGCCAGCCCGTCGGCTCTTTCCAGAACTCCCGGTTCACCATGGCCGAGATCGCCACCGCCGTGCAGGTCAGCCGCGTCTACATTGACGACTGCATCCGCCGGCACGTCGACGGCGACCTCAGCGCGGAAGAGGCAGCGGCTGCGAAATGGTGGTGCACCGAGCAGTACGTCACCGCCGTCAACCGCTGCCTGCAGCTTTTCGGCGGCTACGGCTACATGCGCGAGTACCGGATAGCCCAGGACTACGAAGACGCCCGGATCAGCACCATCTACGGCGGCACCACCGAAATCATGAAGGAAATCGTCGGCCGGAGCATGGGGCTGTAGCCCTGCGCCGCAGGAATTGGAGACCGGACATGCCTGAAGACGTGTATATCTACGACGCCATGCGTACCCCGCGCGGGAAAAACAAAAACGGGTCCCTGCACAGCGTGAAACCCGTTGACCTGGCTGCCGGGCTGCTGCGGGAAGTCCAGGTGCGCAACCCCGGGCTGGATCCGGAGGCAGTGGACGACGTCGTACTGGGCGTGGTCTCACCGGTGGGGGAACAGGGCGGCAACCTGCCCCGGGCGGCCGGACTGGCGGCCGGCCTGCCGGAGTCCGTCCCGGGGGTCCAGGTCAACCGGTTCTGTGCCTCCGGGCTGGAAGCGGTCAACCTGGCGGCGCAAAAGGTAGCCAGCGGATGGGAATCCCTGGTCCTGGCCGGCGGCGTGGAATCCATGTCCCGGGTGCAGCTGGGCTCCGACGGCGGTGCCTACGCGCAGGACCCGGCCACCGCCTACGACAACTATTTTGTTCCGCAGGGCATTTCGGCGGACCTGATCGCCACCATCGAGGGCTTCAGCCGGGAGGAGGTGGACGGTTTTGCCGCCCTGTCCCAGGACCGCGCCGCCAAGGCCTGGGCCAACGGATACTTTGCCCGGTCGGTTGTGCCGGTCCGGGACATGAACGGGGTGGTGCTGCTGGCCGCCGACGAGCACATGCGCCCGGAAACCACCGCGGATTCCCTCGCCGGGCTGCCGACCGCCTTTGAGGCAGTGGGGGAGCAGGGCGGGTTTGATGCGGTGGCCCTGCAGAAGTACCACTTCGTGGAACGCATCCGGCATGTCCACACCGCGGGAAATTCCTCGGGCATCGTGGACGGGGCGGCGCTGCTGGCCATCGGCAGCGCCGAGGCGGGCCGGGCCGCGGAGATGGTTCCGCGGGCACGCATCGTGGCCACCGCCGTCGTCGGCAGCGAGCCCACCATCATGCTGACCGGTCCCACCCCGGCCACCCGCAAGGTCCTCGCCAAGGCGGGGCTGGACACCGGCGACATTGACCTGTTTGAACTCAACGAAGCGTTTGCCGCCGTGGTGCTGAAGTGGATGCGGGACCTGGACATACCCCACGAAAAGGTGAACGTGAACGGCGGAGCAATTGCCATGGGCCATCCGCTGGGCGCCACCGGGGCCATGATCCTGGGTACCCTGCTGGACGAGCTGGAGCGGCGCGAGCTGCGGCGCGGACTGGCCACCCTCTGCGTTGGTGCCGGCATGGGCATCGCCACGATTATCGAGCGGATCTGACCGGCCATGAAGGAGGCACCCATGCAGGACGGCAGGAACACGGCCATCCACTGGCAACGCGGGGATGACGGGATCATCACGCTGACCATGGATGACCCGGACAGCAACGTCAACACCATGAATGACGCCTACGCGGACTCCATGGCTGCCGTGGCGGACCGGCTCGAAGCGGAACGGGAAAGCATCACCGGGGTCATCCTGGCTTCGGCCAAAAAGAGCTGGTTTGCCGGCGGTGACCTGAACCGGCTCAGCTCCGCCCAGGCCTCCCGGTCCGCCGAGCAGACCCGGCACATTAACGCGGTCAAGTCGGACCTGCGCCGGCTGGAGAAGCTGGGCCTGCCCGTGGTGGCCGCCATCAACGGTACGGCGCTGGGCGGCGGACTGGAAATCGCCCTGGCCGCCCACCACCGGGTCGCGGCGGACCTGCCCGGCACCCGGCTGGGCCTGCCGGAGGTCAGCCTCGGCCTGCTGCCCGGCGGCGGCGGCATCAGCCGCACCGTGCGGATGCTCGGCCTGCAGAAGGCCCTGACCGAGGTGATCCTGCCGGCCCGGCGCTTCACCCCGCAGCAGGCGCTCGCCGTCGGGCTCATCGACGAGGTGGTGGCCGCAGCGGAGGACCTGGAACCGGCGGCCCGCGCCTGGATTGCCGCCCACCCGGCCCCGGTGAAGCCCTGGGACACTCCGGGGTTCCGGCTGCCCGGCGGCGGGCCGTCGAACCCGTCCGTGGCCGCAATGCTGCCCGCGTTCCCGGCCACCCTGCGCAAACAGCTCAAAGGGGCGCCGATGCCCGCGCCGCGGGCCGCACTGGCCGCCGCCGTCGAGGGAGCCTGGGTGGACTTTGACACCGCCTGCGCCATCGAAACCCGGTACCTGGTGAACCTGACCAACGGGCAGGTGGCCAAGAACATGATCTCCGCCTTCTTCTTCGACCTGCAGTCAGTGTCCGGCGGAGCCAGCCGGCCGGAGGGCTTCCCCCGGTTTAAGGCCGCCAAAGTGGGGGTGCTCGGCGCCGGCATGATGGGGGCCGCCATTGCCTACGTTGCCGCCAAGGCCGGCATCGACGTCGTCCTGCGGGACGTCAGCCTGGCCGCGGCCGAGAGGGGCAAGGCCTACGCGGTGCGGCTGGAGGAAAAAGCGCTGTCCGCCGGGCGGACCACCCCGGAAGCCTCCGCGGTGTTGCTGGAGAGGATCCAACCCTGCACGGAAGCGGCGGACTTCGCCGGCGTGGACATGGTAATTGAAGCGGTGTTTGAAAGCCCCGAGGTCAAGATGCAGGTGTTCCGCGAGATCGAAGACGTGGTGGCACCACATGCGGTGCTGGGCTCGAACACCTCGACGCTGCCGATCACCCTGCTCTCCGAGGGGGTCAAACGGCGCAGCGACTTCATCGGCATCCACTTCTTCTCACCGGTGGACAAGATGCCGCTGGTGGAAATAGTGCGCGGTGAACACACCTCGGACGAGGTCCTGGCCAAGGTGTTCGACTTTGTCCTGCAGATCCGCAAGACCCCGATTGTGGTCAATGACGGCCGCGGCTTCTTCACCTCCCGCGTCATCGGCACCTTCATCGCCGAAGCCGTGGCCGCAGTGGGGGAGGGGGTGGAACCCGCCAGCGTGGAGCAGGCGGCGCTGCAGGCCGGCTATCCGGCCGGTGCGCTGGCGCTGCTGGATGAACTGACGCTGACGCTGACCCAGAAGATCCGCCGGGAGACCCGCGCCGCGGCGGAAGCTGACGGCCGGCCCTGGCCTGGACACCCCTCCGAGCAGGTCATCGACCGGATGGTGGACGGACTGGACCGGCGCGGGCGTTCCACCGGTGCCGGGTTCTACGACTACGACGACGAGGGCCGGCGGGTGGGACTGTGGCCCGGGCTGCGCACCGAGTTTGCGTCCGGCAGTGCACAGGTTCCGCTGATCGACCTGCAGGAACGCATGCTGTTCGCGGAAGCCCTGGAGACCGTGCGGTGTTTTGATGCCGGTGTGCTGGCCAGCGCCGCGGATGCCAACATCGGCTCGCTGTACGGCATCGGCTTCCCGGCGTGGACCGGCGGGGTGGTCCGGTACATGCACCAGTACGACGGCGGGCTGCCCGGTTTCGTCGCCCGGGCGCAGGAGCTTGCGGCCCGGTACGGTGAGCAGTTCCAGCCGCCTGCCTCCCTGCTGGCACAGGCCGAAGCCGTGCCGGTGGGGTGACCCTTCCGCCCTTCCGCCCCTGCCGACCCTGCCAACCAGGAGAGACCATGCTCAGGACACGTTTTACGGAAACCTTCGGTATCGACCACCCGGTTGTGCAGGGCGGAATGATGTGGGTGGGCCGCGCCGAACTGGCCGCCGCCGTCAGCGAGGCGGGCGGGCTTGGCATGATCACTGCGCTGACCCAGCCCACGCCGGGGGACCTGGTGCGGGAGATCGAACGCGCCCGCACGCTCACGGACAAACCCTTCGGCGTGAACCTGACCATCCTGCCCTCCATCACCCCGCCGCCCTATGACGAGTACCGGCGGGCCATCATCGACGCCGGAATCACCATTGTGGAGACGGCCGGTTCCAATCCGGAACCGCACATGGAGATGTTCCGGGCGCACGGGGTGCGCATCATCCACAAGTGCACCAGCGTCCGGCACGCGCTCAAGGCCCAGAAGGTGGGGGTGGACGCGGTCAGCATCGACGGCTTCGAATGTGCCGGGCACCCCGGCGAGGACGACGTGCCCGGGCTCGTCCTGGTCCCGGCGGCCGCCGACGCCCTTTCCATTCCCTTTATCGCCTCGGGCGGGTTCGCCGACGGGCGCGGCCTGGCCGCCGCCCTGGTGCTGGGCGCCGACGGTGTCAACATGGGGACGCGGTTTATGTGCACACAGGAATCCCCGATCAGTTCCAGCGTGAAGGAGCGGATCGTGGCAGCAACGGAACGGGACACCGAACTGATCTTCCGGACGCTGAACAATACCGCCCGCGTGGCCAGCAACAGCGTCAGCCGGGAGGTGGTGCGGATCCTCGCCGATGGCGGGGACTTCCCGGCGGTACGTGACCTCGTGGCCGGTGCCAAGGGGCGGAAGGTCTACGAGACCGGGGACGTGGAGGCGGGCATCTGGAGCGTGGGCATGGTGCAGGGCCTGATCCACGACGTGCCGCCGGCGGGCGAGGTAGTGCGGCGCGTGGTGGCGGAGGCCGAAGCGGTGCTCCGGGACCGGCTGGCGCTAGTGGTTCCGGGGGTCAGTGCCTGACCCGGTGCCGGTTTCCGGTTTTCCGGGCCGTTCCGTATCCGGCGCCCCGAACGCCGCGGGGTTGCCCATGCCGTAGCGCACCATGTCCTGAGAAGCCTGCACCAGGTCTGCCAGCGACCTGGTGTGCGGGTTCCACCACTCCGCCGCCCAGTTCATGGAACCGAGCAGCAGCAGCCGGGACACATTGATATCCAGCCCCGGCCGGAGTTCACCGGCCTCGGCGGCCTGGCGCAGCAGGCCGGTCCAGATCCGGCTGTAGGCGGCCTCCTCGGCGGCAGGACGGGTCCGCAGCTGCTCCGGAACCTGGCCGGCATTGCGGATGGACGCGGTGGTGTAGTCCGAGATCTGCAGCTCGTACCGCAGATGGGCTTCAACCGCGGCCAGGATCCGGTCCAGCGCCGAGGCGGATTCCGGCAGGGCGGCCAGCGTTTCCCGGACGTGCCGGTGCACCCGGAAGACCCCCACCCACATGACCTCCTCGATCAGCTCGTCCCGTGACGGAAAGTAGTAGTAGATGGCCGGTGCCTGCACCTGGGCCACTTCAGCCACGTCGGCGAGCCGGGTGCCGGCGTATCCCTTGCGGCTGAGCACGTGCGCGGCCGCATCCAGGATGCGCTCCCGCGTCAGGAGCGATTTCTTCGCCGGCGCGGCGTCGGAAGGGGAGTTCACGGGCAAGGATCCAAATCTGCTGCGGCTTCTCTGTCTGCCTCGAATCTAACCCCTTCCCTGCCGGGCGGGGCGTATTCGACGCCGGGGCGGGGACCCGTTGCCGCAGGCAGGGCAGCGGGCCGGGCCCGAGGAAAGGAGTTTTCCGGCGCCCTTGCCCGCGGCGGTGCGGCGGCCTATTGTCGGGACCACGCACGTGAACCACGGTTAACTTCCGGTCTTTAGCCCGTCCCATTCCCACCGCCCGTTGCATCCTTCGATCCAGGCCCCAGGAGCAGTGCCATGACCAGCACCGTGCAGCACAGCAACAACACAATCTCCGGACCGTCCGTCCTCCCGGCCCCGTCCGCCGGTGCGAGGACGGACGGTCCGGGCGGGGTGGCCTCCGCCGTCGCCCGCGCGAAGGATGCCGCACTCTGGTGGCACGGCCAGGGCTTCGACGGGCGCAAGGCGGTGCTCCAGGCGTGGAAGGCCGCCATCGCCGATGACGCCGATGCCCTCGCCGGCATCATGGCTGCGGAAACCGGCAAGCCCGTGGACGACGCCGTCCTGGAAATCATGCTGGCGCTGGGGCACCTGGATTGGGCGGCCAAGCACGCCAGCCCGGTCCTGCGCCGGCGCACTGTTTCCCCGGGACTTGTGGCCGTGAACCAGAAGGCCAGCGTGGGGTATGAACCCTACGGAGTGGTGGGCGTTATCGGCCCATGGAACTATCCGCTGTACACCCCCATGGGCTCCATCTCCTACGCGTTGGCCGCCGGGAATGCGGTGGTCTTCAAGCCCAGCGAGCTCACCCCGGGTACGGCGCTGTGGATCGAACGGAAATGGCAGCAGATCTGCGGCCGCCCGGTGTTCTCCGTGGTGACCGGCGGCGCGGAAACCGGTGAAGCGTTGGCCCGGTCCGGCTGCGGCAAGATCGCCTTCACCGGATCCACGGACACGGCCAAAAAAGTGATGGCCGTCTGCGCCGAAACCCTCACTCCCATGGTGGCCGAGTGCGGCGGCAAGGATGCAATGCTGGTGGCCGCCGACGCCGATCTGGAGGCCGCTGCCTCCGCCGCGGTTTTCGGGGCGATGGGCAATGCCGGGCAAACCTGTGCCGGCGTGGAACGGGTCTACGTGGACCGCAAGGTGTACCAGCCGTTCCTGGACCTGGTGGTGCAGAAGGGACGGGACCTGACGGCCGGGACCGGTGCGGAGGCCGATTACGGGCCCATGACCCTGCCGGCGCAGTCGGGCGTCGTGGCCGCGCACATTGATGCCGCCTTGGATGCCGGCGGCCGCGCCGTGCTCGGCGGGCCCGGTTCGGTGCACGGGGACCGGCGGATCGACCCGGTGGTGCTTGCCGAAGTGCCCGAGGACAACGATGCCGTACGCCGGGAAACCTTCGGACCCGTCGTCGTCGTTAATCCGGTGGCGGATATGGATGAGGCCGTGGAACGTGCCAACGGGACGGGTTACGGGCTGGGTGCCTCGATCTTCAGCGGCAGCCGGACCGCAGCCCGCGGGTTGGCCGCGCGGCTGAAATCCGGTGTAGTGACGGTCAATTCCGTGCTGGGTTTCGCCGCTATCGGGTCGCTGCCGTTCGGCGGGGTGAAGGATTCCGGCTTCGGCCGGATCCACGGGGCGGACGGGCTGCGTGAATTCAGTGTGCCCAAGGCCCTGACCGAACAGCGGTTTGCCCCTCCGCTGGATCTGCTGCGGATGCACCGGTCCGAGCGGGACATGAAAATTGCCCGGGCCATGCTGGGCCTCCTGCACGGCAGCCGCCGGGGCAGCGGCCGGTCCCGGGCGCACGATGCCTGACCGGCGCTAACCGCCCGCCCCCAGCGCCTGCAGGATCAGGCGGCTGGTGCGTTCGCAGTTCTCCGGTGACCGGTCGAACCGGGTAAACCGGCCCAGATCCGCGGCCATGTTCAACGCCCCGTGGACGAGGAACCTGATTTCGGCGGCACCCAGCTCCGGACGCAGTTCCGCCAGGAGGTCCACCCATACCCGGATGTGCGCACGCTGGAGGCTGCGCAGCTGGGCCTGCTCATCCGCGGAGAGATTCAGCGAATCCGCAAAATACACGGACATCAGCTGGTGGTGGGCGAACGTGTGCCGGACATAGGCGGAGGTAAGCGCCACCAGGGCCTGGGCGGGTCCGGCGGCCGGGGCAACCGCCGCTTCCGTGGCCGCTGCGAGGCGCTCGGCGGCCCGCTGGCATGCCTGCAGCAGCAGGGCCGATTTGCCGGGGAAGTGGCGGTACACGGCAGAGGCCGTAACCCCTGCGGCAGCGCCGATCTCTTCAATGCCGACCTCACGGTAGCCCTTACGGTAAAACAGCGTCACCGCTTCGGACAGCAGCAGTTCCCGGCGCGGAACGGTTCCCGGGGCGGCCGGCGCGGCGGTGTCCGGATCCGGGTGGGCCAGGGGAGTGGTGTCCGGATCCGGGGCATCTGAGCGTGGGCGGTCTGCGGCCGGGACGGCCAGGCCGGGGGCGCTGCCGCCGGGCGCCGGTCCGGCGGCCGCATCCAACGGGAAGTACAGGACCGCCAGGACGGAGCCGCGGAGCAGTTCGGCCGTCTTGCGGGGGCTCAGCACGGTGTGGTGTGCCGTGATGCTGGCGATCATGCCGAAGGCGCCCACGCACAGGAACCGGGCGCGCGCGGCATCAAGCCCGTGCTGCACCGCTGAGAGCGGCAGCAGGACCCGCCGCGTCAGCTGGTCAAACCGGGTCCAGAGGAGGGTATGGTCGGCCGGGCTCAGGTAGTGCGCCTCGTGCCGGTAGATGCTGCCGGTCCTGCGGTTGGCCTGCGTCACGGCAATCACCGCGTCCACCAGCTGTTCCAGCCGCTCGCCGGGGCTCTCCGCGGCCGGGAGGACGTCGTCGTCCGTGGCGTCGAGCAGGTCCTGGACCAGCCGCAGGGCGGCTTCCAGGAAAAGGCTGTATTTGCCGGGATAGTGCCGGTACAGGGCCGCGGCGGAGATGCCGACCTCGGACGCTATTGCCTCCATGCTCACCCCGTGGTAACCGCGCTCGCTGAAGGCCAGTGCTGCTGCCCGGGCAATAAGCTGCCGCCGGTTGCGCGGCCGGACGGCTCGGGCCGGGAGGACGTGTTCGGGACGGGAGGCGGAGCCCGCGGGCGACGGCATGCGCCCAGCGTAGCCCAGCCCAGGGCTGCCGGCCCGGATTACCTGCTTCCAAGGATGTGAATTGCGGTTAACAAAAGGGCTGACTCGAGGCTTGTTTTCCTGCATACTGATCCCACAATCTCTTCCGTGGCGGGTGCACGCTGCCGGCCCATACACCGTTGTATGAAAGGGATCCACATGAGCTCCGCTCCAGCTTCCACCCAGGCCGGCATCCCCGAAGGGATCGACTCCCGGCACCGCCGCAACCACTGGATGAACCAGATTGCCGGGCACGCGCAGATGAATCCGGACGCCACCGCCTTCCGCTTTATGGGGAACACCGTCACCTGGCGTGAAACAGATGAGCGTTCCACCGCCTTTGCCGCCGCCCTGGCCCGGCGCGGCGTGCAGTTCGGTGACCGGGTCCTGCTGTTGACCCTGAACCGCCCTGAGACCGCAGAAGCCGTCTTCGGCATCAACAAGCTCGGTGCCATGGCGGTTCCGGTCAACATCCGGCTCTCCCCGCCGGAGCTGGCCTACATTTTCGACGACGCCGACGCTGACGTCCTGGTGGTTGAATCCGTCCTGCTGCCCCTGGCCGGTGCGGTGGCTGCCATCAGCCCGCGGATCAAGCGGATGGTTGTTGTCGGCGGCCCCGCGGGCGAGGGTGCCGAGGCCTTCGATGACCTGGTGGCGGAAAGCCCGGCCGGATTCGAGCTGCCGGACGTTCCGGAGGAAACCACCGCCCTGATCATGTACACCTCCGGCACCACCGGCAGGCCCAAGGGGGCCATGCTGGACCACCTGAACCTGCAGGCCCAGTCCCTAACCTGCATCCGCGCCAACGCGGTGTTCACAGAGGACGACATCGCGTTCCTGACGGCACCCATGTTCCACATCGCCGGCTTCGGGTCGATCGCCCCCAATTTCGTGCTGGGCATCCCCACCGTCATCCATCCGCTGGGTGCTTTTAATCCCGCCGCCATCATCGATGCATGGGAGCAGGAGCGGGCCACCATCGTGTTCAACGTGCCCACCCAATGGCAGCTGATCTGCGCGGAGCCCGGGCTGAAGGACCGTGATCTGGCGCTGCGGATTGTCAGCTGGGGAGCTGCTCCGGCCTCGGACAGCATCCTGCAGGCCATGGAGGAATGCTTTCCGCACGCCATGAACGTTGCGGTGTTCGGGCAGACGGAAATGGCGCCAATCACCTGTGTGCTGCGCGGACCGGATTCCCGCCGGAAGCTGGGGTCGGTGGGGCAGCCGATCCCCACCATCCAGTACCGGGTAGTGAATCCGGCCATGGAAGACGTAGCTCCCGGCGAGGTGGGCGAGATTGTGTACCGGGGCCCCAACATGATGAGCGGCTACTGGCGCAAGCCCCGGGAAACCGCCGAGGCATTCGAGGGCGGCTGGTTCCATTCCGGCGACCTGGTCCGGCAGGACGAGGAGGGGTTTGTCTGGGTGGTGGACCGGGTCAAGGACATGATCATTTCCGGCGGCGAGAACATCTACTGCATGGAAATCGAAAACGCCCTGTTCGCCCATCCCGCCGTGCAGGAGGCCGCTGTCTACGGGCGTCCGAACGAGAAATGGGGCGAGGTGCCGGTTGCCGCCGTCGTCCTGGTTCCCGGGCAGTCACTGACGGCCGATGAACTGTCCGCGTGGCTTGACGGGCGGCTGGCGCGCTTCAAGCACCCCAAAGACCTGGTGTTCGTGGATGAGCTCCCGCGGAACGCCGGCGGCAAAGTGGTCAAGAACCGGCTCCGCAGCGTGCCCTTGGCTCCCGAGGAGCTGCGCCAACCCGCCGGATAAGCCGGCGGTAAAAGTGCTGGCAACACCTGCGGCAACCGTGCCCGGAAATGGTGCACGGTTGCCGCAGAGGAATAGCCGTCGGGAGGTTAGTCCTCCTCGGTGCCCCAGACGATCGGTTCTCCGGATTCCCAGATGGGCTCGTTGAACGTCCACTCGTCGCCGTCGGCGGAGTAGGTCTGGATGGCGGAGATGCACACGCCCTCCGAGTGTTCGGTCACCACGTGGATGGCGTCGGTGTCCTCCTCCGGCAGCGTGATGTCGGAGAACACGGCGACGGCGCGCAGATCGGCTTTCTGCTCGGCGAGCACCGTGTAAAGGTCCTCGATCATGGCGTCGGCGTCGAGTTCCTCGTCGCTTTCTTCCGGTGCCACCGCGATCATCCGCAGCTCGCCGTCGTTCTGCACCACCAGTGCGGCGGGTAGGAACGCGCCCTGCGCCTCCAGCTGTTCCTGGGTGACGCCCAGGGCGGTGCCGATCAGGGAGTTCAGGTCATCCTGGACCTGCGCGGAGGGCTCGCCGCCGTTGAGTTCTACATCAGCCATGTCTTATTTCCTCACTAGTTCAAGTACGTGGTTGCGGACGCGCTCCATGGTGGGCAGGTCCTCTGCTTCAGCGTTCAGACGCAGGAAGGGTTCGGTGTTGGATGCGCGCAGGTTGAACCACCAGGCGCCGTCGTTCGAGGTGAAGGTGAGGCCGTCCAGGGTGTCCACGGTGACGCCGTCGTGCTCGTACTCGGCGCGGACGCGGGCCAGGGCGGCCGGGACGTCCTCCACCCGGGAGTTCACCTCGCCGGAGGAGAAATACGGCTCGTACTCGCGGGCCAGGTCCGAGAGCGTGCGGTTCTGTTCGCCCAGGGCCGCCAGGACGTGCATGGCTGCGAGCATGCCCGTGTCCGCGTTGTAGAAATCGCGGAAGTAGTAGTGCGCGGAGTGCTCGCCGCCGAAGACGGCGCCTTCACTGGCCATCACGGCCTTGATGAAGGAGTGGCCCACCCGGGTACGGACGGCACGGCCGCCGTCGTGCGCCACCAGTTCCGGAACGGCGCGGGAGGTGATCAGGTTGTGGATGATCACCGGGGTCTCTTCGCCAGCGGCCTTGGCCCGGGCAATTTCCCGGCGGGCCACCAGGGCGGTGACAGCGGACGGGCTGACCGGATCGCCCTTCTCGTCAATCACGAAGCAGCGGTCCGCGTCGCCGTCGAACGCCAGGCCCAGGTCCGCGCCGTGTTCGACGACGGCGGCCTGCAGGTCCCGCAGGTTCTCCGGTTCCAGCGGGTTGGCCGGATGGTTCGGGAAGGAGCCGTCCAGCTCGAAGTACAGCGGAATGATGTCCAGCGGCAGGCCCGGGAGGATGGTGTCGCCCAGCACCGCGGGCGTGGTCATGCCGGCCATGCCGTTGCCGGCGTCCACCACTACCTTCAGCGGGCGGATACCGGAGAGGTCCACCAGCTGGCGGAGGTATCCGGCGTAGTCGGCCAGGACGTCCCGGACGGAGATCTGCCCGGGCGTCGCCACGGGGGCGGGGGCGCCGTCGTTAAGGTACTTCTCCGCCAGGGCCTGGATGTCCTTGAGCCCGGTCTCGGAGGAGATCGGCACCGCACCGGCTTTGGCCATCTTGATGCCGTTGTACTGCGCGGGGTTGTGGCTGGCCGTGAAGGTGACGCCGGCAGCGTTCAGTACGCCGCAGGCGTAGTACAGCTCATCGGTGGAAATCAGGTCCAGCAGCAGGACGTTGGCGCCGCGGGCCGTGGCACCGCGGGCGAAGTCGCGGATGAACTCGGGCGAAGACGGACGCATGTCACCGCCCACCAGGACCGTCTGTCCGGCCAGGCCCTGAACGTCAACAAAAGCGGCCCCTACGGCCTCGACGATCTGCGGGGTGATTGTCTCGCCTACGACGCCGCGGACGTCGTAGGCCTTGAAGGACGCGGAGAGGTCGAATGCACTGTTCACGTTGGCCAGTCTATAGGGGCGCCCGCCGTGGCGGTCTTGTCCACATGGGCAATCGTGTGCAGAAAAGGGTCAGACCGGGCTGGGATAGTGGAGGTATGGAAAGCACGGGTACACACGGTTCGGATCTACAAAACACCCCGGCGGGGGAGCTGCACACGGAAGCCGTCGGGCTGCTGCGGGCGCTGGTCGGCAACGAATCCGCGCAGTTCCACCAGGACCAGTTCGAGGCCATCGAGGCGCTGGTCTCCGGCGGCCGGCGGGCCCTGGTGGTCCAGCGCACCGGCTGGGGCAAATCCGCGGTGTACTTTGTGGCCAGCCTGTTGCTGCGGGCACGCGGTGCCGGTCCCACGCTGATTGTTTCCCCGCTGCTGGCGCTGATGCGGGACCAGGTGGCGGCCGCAGCCCGGGCCGGGGTGCGGGCCGAGGCCATCAACTCCGCCAACCAGTTGGAGTGGCAGGAGATTTCCGCCAAGCTCGAAGCGGACCAGGTGGATGTGCTGCTGGTTTCCCCGGAACGGCTGAACAACCCCGGATTCAGGGAACAGCACCTGCCGGAGCTGATCCGCCGGTCCGGGCTGCTGGTGATTGATGAAGCGCACTGCATTTCCGACTGGGGCCACGACTTCCGGCCGGATTACCGGCGGATCCGCAGCCTGATCGAACAGCTGCCGGCCTCCGTGCCGGTGCTCGCGACCACCGCCACGGCCAACAGCCGGGTGGTCAAGGACATTGAGGAGCAGCTGGCAGCCGGCGGTGAAGACGTGTTCACCATCCGCGGGCCGCTGGCGCGCAAGAGCCTGCGGCTGGGTGTGCTGCGGCTGCCTAATCCCCGGGCCCGGCTGGCCTGGCTGCTGACCCACATTGATGACCTGCCCGGCAGCGGAATCATCTACGCGCTAACCGTCTCCGCCGCCGAAGATACGGCCCGGCTGCTGCAGAAGGCAGGGCACCCCGTGCTGGCCTACACCGGACGCACGGACCCCGCGGACCGGGAAGAGGCCGAGGCCGCACTGAAGGAAAACCGGGTCAAGGCACTGGTGGCCACCAGTGCACTGGGCATGGGCTTCGACAAGCCGGATCTCGGCTTCGTCCTGCACCTGGGCGCACCGTCCTCCCCGGTGGCCTACTACCAGCAGGTGGGCCGTGCCGGCCGCGGTACGCCCAACGCCGATGTGCTGCTGCTGCCCGGTGCGGAGGACCGCGACATTTGGCAGTACTTTGCCACCTCCTCCATGCCCGCGGAGGGGCCCGCCAATGCGGTGCTCGCCGAGCTCGCCGACGGCGCAGTGCTCTCCACCGGCGTGCTGGAGACCCGCGTCAACCTGAAGCGCTCGCCGCTGGAGCTGTTGCTGAAGGTCCTGGCCGTGGACGGCGCGGTGGAGAAGGTGTCCGGCGGCTGGCGGGGTACCGGCCGGCCCTGGCACTACGACCGGGAACGCTACGAACGCATTGCCGCCGCCCGCGTCAAAGAGCAGCAGGCCATGCTGGATTACGAAAACACGTCCGGCTGCCGCATGCAGTTCCTCTCCGAGCAGCTTGATGATCCGGCCGCCGCACCGTGCGGACGATGTGACAACTGCGCCGGCCGCTGGTTCGCCGACGACGTCGCCGCCGAAGCCACCGAGAACGCCGGTAGCGCCCTGAGCAAGGTTGGTGTCGAAGTTGATCCCCGGGGCATGTACCCCTCCGGCATGGACCGGCTGGGCGTTCCGGTCAAGGGCAAGATCAAGCCGGCCCAAGCGGTGTCATCCGGGCGGGCGCTGGCCCGCCTGACCGACCTTGGCTGGGGCGGGCGGCTGCGGGAAATCTTCGCGCCCGGCGCCGAAGACGCCCCGGCCGACGCCGCACTGATCAACGGCTGCGTGCAGGTCCTGGCCCAGTGGGGCTGGGAACAGCGCCCGGTGGCCATTGTGAGCATCCCGTCCCGGTCCCATCCAGTGCTGGTGGATTCGCTCGCCCGCGGGCTGTCGGACCTGGGCCGGATTCCGTATCTGGGCGCCTTGCTGGCCCCGCACGGCGGACCTACCGGCGGCCCGGGCGGCAACAGTGCCTTCCGGTTGGCCTCCGTCTGGGACCAGTTTGCCGTCCCGCCCGAGGGTGCCGCCTGGTTTGCCGCCAACCCCGGGCCGGTGCTGCTGGTGGACGACTTTGCGGACAGCCGGTGGACCCTGACCGAAGCAGGCAGGGTGCTGCGGGAGGCCGGAGCCGAAGCCGTGCTGCCGTTCGTGTTGGCCCTGAAGGCCTAGGCCGGGCCGAGGTCACGGCGGAACTCCCGGCCGAGCTCCCGGCCGCCGGAGCGGACGGGTTGGAGGATTGGCAACAGTCACGGGCGGGATGCCGTCTCCGCGTTTCCTCCCGTCCGGCTTCCGTGCGGCGCCAGTCTTCCTCCACACCAAACCGGTCTTGTCTTTCGCTGCCCGGTTATCCGCACGGCCCGGAATCCCGGATAGAGGGGTCGTGCCAGGCCGTTAGCCTCACATCCATGGGTGAATCAATGGTGGTTGTTGACGCTGCCGGGACAACTGCGGAGACGAGGCATGGAACCCCGCGGTCCGGTGCTGCCCGCAGCGGGAAGGCAGCTCGTGCCCGGGAATCGGCTGTCGATACTGCTGCGCGTGCAGGCGGCACTGCTTCCGCGCCGGCTCACGGGCCCGGACGGAAAGAGGCCGCGCTTGTCGCTGCTGCATTCGACCCCGCGTCTGGTTCTAAATCGCGGGGCTCAGCTCTAAACCAGCACCCCGGGTCGGTTGCCGGCTTGAAGTCGGTGATCCGGGACCTGTCCTCGACCGAGGCGCTCGCCGGTATTGCTGCTGATTCCGCGGCGGGTCTGGTGGACCGGTTGCAGGTGTTGGAGGAGTTGAAGGCCGCGGCCGGTGCCATGCAGGCCCGGGTCGCGGCAGCCCTGGATGCTTCGGTGCGTGCTGCGCATGCGCGGGCCGGGCTGCCGAGGGAGAAACAGGACTTGGGAGTGGGTGCGCAGGTGGCGTTGGCTCGGCGTGAGTCCCCGGCCCGCGGGGGTCGAATCCTGGGTTTCGCGAAAGCCCTCACTGAGGAGATGCCGTGCACTCTTTCGGCGTTGTCTGAGGGTCGGATCAGTGAGTGGCGCGCAACCCTGCTGGTGCGGGAGACGGCATGCCTGAGCGTTGAGGACCGCAGGTTGGTGGACCGCGAGATTGCAGGGGACCCGTCCGTGTTGGAGGGGCTCGGGGATGGGCGGCTGATCGCCCTGATCCGGAAGATCACGTACCGGATTGATCAGGCGGCGTTGGTGCGGCGGGCGGTGAAGGCGGTGGAGGACCGGTATGTCTCCTGTCGTCCGGCGCCGGACACCATGACGTACCTGACCGGTCTGTTGCCGGTGGCCCAGGGTGTGGCGGTGTTCGCGGCGTTGAGCCGGGAAGCGGATTCGTTGCGTGCCCGCGGTGATGTGAGGGGTCGGGGTCGGATCATGGCGGACACGATGGTGGAGCGGATCACCGGGCAGGCCCAAGCGGAGCAGGTGCCGGTAGGGGTGCAGTTGGTGATGACGGACCGGTCCCTGCTGGCCGGGGACCGGGAGCCTGCGTTCCTGGTCGGGTACGGTGTGGTTCCGTCGCCGTGGGCGCGGGACTTGATAAGAAAAGGTGTGGGCAAAGGGCGGCAAGCAGTCCCCGGGTTTGTGCCGGTGCTAAGGTCGGGAGCCGCGGAATCCCCAGCACGTCCGGAGACTCCGGCTGCTGACATCTCCGGCCCGGACGTCTCCACCCGTGACATCTCCGGCCCGGGCTCCGCGGAAAACACAGGTATATGGTTGCGCCGCCTCTATACGACGCCTTCTTCCGGCGAGTTGATCAGCATGGATTCGAAGGCCCGTTTTGTGCCTGCGAACCTGACCCGGCTGATCACGGCTAGAGACCAGACCTGCCGAACGCCGTGGTGTGATGCACCCATCCGGCACATGGACCACATCCGACCGCACAAGGACGGCGGGGCCACCGAGGCCGGGAACATTCAAGGCCTGTGCGAGGCCTGCAACCACGCGAAGGAAGCACCCGGGTGGGCGGCCGAATCCATGCAGACCCGGCAGCCTCAGACCCGCCATACGGTGGAAATCACCACACCAACGGGGCACCGCTACCGGTCGGCCGCTCCTGCCCTTCCCGGTACTCGGCACGGGGGCCTGCTTTCCATGCCACCTCCCTCGTAGGCTCACCGGGAAGCAGGGGGCACGCCGGTCCCGCTGCTTCCCGGGTTCCTATGTTTCTACCTAGCCACGAAGCCCAGCAGGGCCTTGTTGACCTCGGCAGCGTGCGTCCACAGCAGACCGTGGGGTGCGCCGTCGATCTCAACGTATTCGGCATCCGGGACGAGCTTCCGGAACCGTCGGGCAGTGGCGTCAATGGGCAGGATGTTGTCCGCGGTGCCGTGCAGGATCATCACCGGCTTGCCGCTTTCACGGACGGCGTCCACATCTGCCCGGAAGTCCTCGATCCAGGTCGGGACCACAGCGTAGGCTGCGACCGGCGCGCTGGAGATGGCCACGTTCCAGCTGGCCGTAACGGCTTCCTGGCTGATCCGGCTGCCCAGGTTCTCGCCCAGGTTGTAGAAGTCGGAGTAAAAGTTGGTGAACCAGGCGTAGCGGTCTTCCCTGGCAGCGGACTCAATGCCGTCAAAGACCTCCTGCGGTACGCCTTCGGGGTTGTCGTCCCGAGCCACGAGGAAGGGTTCCAGCGAGGCAAGGAAGGCCAGCTTGGCGATGCGATTGTGGCCGTAGCGGGAGACATAGCGGGCCAGTTCGCCGGTGCCCATGGAGAAGCCCACGAGAATCACGTCGGACAGGTCCAGCGTCTCCAGCACGGTATTCAGGTCCGAAGCGAACGTGTCGTAGTCATACCCGGAGCCGGCCTTGCTGGACTGGCCGAAGCCTCGGCGGTCATAGGTGATGACACGGTAGCCGGAGGCGAGCAGTTCGCGGGTCTGCCGCTCCCAGCTGTGGCCGTCCAGCGGATAACCGTGGATCAGCACCACGGGCTGACCTGCGCCCTGGTCTTCGTAGTAAAGGTGGGTGGTGGTGCTGTTTTCGGTCCCTACGGGAATGAAGCCCATGATGTTGTCCTTTTCTGATGAGCGAGAACGAGCGTTCTCACGTAATGAACCCGACTCTAGAGAACGATCGTTCTCACGTCAAGTACAATGGAGAGATGACGCCTGAAGAAACGACCGAACGCATCCTTTCCGCGGCGGAGGAGCTGTATTACCGCAAGGGGTATGCCGCCGTCGGAATGGACGAGCTGCGATCTGCCGCCGGCGTGTCGCTGCGGCGTTTGTATGCGCAGTTTCCGTCGAAGGACGACATTATTTCCGCCGTGCTTGCGCGTAAACACGAAGAGTGGGAATCGGCGGTCACAAAGCAGGTAGCGGCTGCCGGGCCTGAACCCAGGGCCAGGCTCCTTGCTGTGTATGACTTCCTCGAGGGCTGGTTCTGCACCGGCGATTTCCGCGGCTGCGCGTTTATTAATGCGTTCGGCGAACTGGGTGGCACCAATCCCGAGGTGGCGCGGGTCGTGAAGGACCACAAGGAGTCATTCCAGCGGTACATGGCCGGGCTTGCGCGGGAATTGGGGGCTTCGGAGGCGCTGGGGGCGCAGCTGTCCATCCTGGCCGAGGGCGCACAGAGCACGGCCGCCATTTCCGGCGACTCGGCCGCGGCCATCCAGGCCCGTGCGGCCGCGGAGGTGCTGATCGATGCCGCTCTCCGTCCCGCTGCCTGATTCGGCCTGACTCGCAGCCCCCCCCCCCGCGCCGCCACTCGCCGGCATGGCGGACATGCTAGATTTCGCGGACAACCCGTCGACATGCCGGGAGGACCGGGGGAGAGACATGATGCCGGATGCGCACATCGGAACCGTGCCAGGCGAGGACGTTCACACCGCAGCAGACGCCGCGGCCACCGGGCGGCTTTTCGCTGCTACGGGTGCCGGAGCCTTAATCGGTGCTGCCTGGCAGCTTGCCGGTGCCGGCGGGCTGCCGTTCCTTCCGCAGGACTTTGGCGGAACCCTGCTGGTGAGCTTCGGTGCCGGAATCCTTGCCGCAGCCTTGATGCTGCTCGCCTGGTCCCTTACTGCCCGCACGGAATCAGGGCAGGGGATCCGGCAGCAACGCGGAGCGATGGCGGCACTGACGGGTCTGGCCGTCTTCTGCATCCCGTTCACGGCGGACCTGGTCTTCAGCCCGGTGTTGGGAGCGGCCCTGATACTGCTGGCCGTCCGGACCCGCGACCCACGGACAGCAGCGGCAGGGTTCACGGCGCTGGCGGCGGCTTTGGCCCTGGCGTTTTTCCCGGGTTTCCCCGGCGCGGTGCCGGTCCTCGGCCTGCTTGGCATTGCGGCCACCGCCGTCGCCCTGCAGTTGCGCTCCGGCTATTCGCCGCGGTAAACCGGCGGGCGCCGCTCGGCGAACGCGGCGGTAGCCTCGCCGAAGTCCCGGCTGGCCAAAAACGCCGAGTTCCAGACCTGCACATAGTCCAGCCCATCCTGCACGGCGGCCTGGGTCCGCCGGTTCATCACCTGCTTGACACCCTGCACCACCAGCGGGGGATTGGCCGCCACCGCGGCGGCCAGCTCCCGGCCGCGCGCGACGACGTCGTCCGCCACCTCCGTGACCAGGCCGAGTGTGTGGGCGCGGGCGGCGTCGAAATCCTCGCCGGTCAGGGCCAGCTGCCGGGTGGCACCTTCACCGATGATGGCGGGCAGGCGCTGCAGCGAGCCCAGGTCCGCGACAATGGCCACCTTCACCTCACGGACGCTGAACCGTGCGGTGGGGGAGGAAATGCGGATATCCGCGGCGGCAATCACGTCGATAGCCCCGCCGATGCACCAGCCGTCCACCGCGGCGATCACCGGCTTGGCGCACCGCGCCAGTGAGCTGACCGAATCCTGCAGCGCCTTGATCTGCCGGCGGAAACCCTCGCGCAGCTTGGCGTCCATCCCGTCGGCGGCCAGCAGCGGGGCGAAGACCGGGGCCATGGCCGGCAGGTCCAGGCCGTAGCTGAAGTTACCGCCGGAACCGTAAAGCAGCACCGCACGGACCTCGTCGTCGCTGCTCAGGGCATCGAACACTTCGGGCAGTTCGGCCCAAAAGTCCGGTCCCATGGCGTTGCCCTTGGACGGCCCGACCAACTGGACCTCAGCCACCCCGTCATGAATTTCGACACTAAGGGACCGCAGATCGAAAGCGGCGGGGGCGCTGGATGTCATGGCATCTCCGTTGATTGGCCGGACGAGTGGTGAACGTCAATATACCGGCCGTTTTAGGGCCCGGTGAAAGCAAAGCTAGGATGCAAAGTATGGAGCTTGCGGTAATTCTTCTTTTTGTCCTCTCAATAGCAGTCGTCAGCGCGCTTGTGGGCAGGATCCAGAAGCGCCGGGCCGCCGAACCCCAACCCGAAGGCGCTACGGAGAAGGCCAGGCCCTCCCGCCCGCGTGCCACGCCGGAGACCGGAACCTCGCCGCAGGCGGCCAAGGAAGCAGCCTCCCTGCTCAGCGCGAGCCAGCACCAGCAGATCTACGCCGCCCTGGCCCAGGGCCAGCCGGTGAAGGCATTGAAGCTGTACGCCCAGTTCACCGGCGCCGGCATCCGCGCCTCGGGTGCTGCCATCCAGAACATGGCCGCCCACCCCCAGCCCTACGTCCGTCCCATCCCGGAAACCGAGTCAGGGCAGGCCAAGCCCACCGCCGCCAATCCGACGCCGGCGGCAGAGCCCGACGCGCTTCAGGAAGAAGAAATCAGCAAGTGGGCCCAGCAGCTGCGGCCCGAGGATTTCCTGAAGCCCTGACCCTGAAGCCCTGAATCCCGGGTATCAGCGTCCCCCCTCAAGCAGCCGTTCGCGCTGGTGCAGCCCGTCCGGACCGTAGGGGTAGTTGCCCACCTGCGGGGTGCTCAGCTCGGCCAGGCGTTCGGTTTCCTCCTGTGTCAGCGTCAGGAACGCCGCACCCAGGTTGTCCGCCAGCTGGTCAGTGGTCCGGGCGCCCAGGATCACGGAGGTCACCCCGGGGCGGTCCGCCAACCAGGCCAGCGCCACCTGCGCCGGCGTCGCCTGATGCGCCAGGGCGACGGCGCGCAGCTCGTCGAGGATGCGCCAGGTCCGCTCATTGTGGCTGCGCAGGTCCCAGCCCTGGAACTGGCGGGTGGGGTTGTCGCCTACCCGGGTGTTCCCCGCGGGCACCGTCTCACGGTCGTACTTACCGGTTAGCCAGCCGCCCGCCAGCGGTGACCAGGGCAGCAGGCCCAGGCCGGCGTCGAGCGCTGCCGGAACAATTTCGGACTCGATTTCCCGTTCCAGCAGGTTGTACTGCGGCTGCAGGGTGACGGGCAGTGCCCAGCCGTGTTCACGGGCCACGTATACGGCTTTGGTCAGCTGCCAGCCGGTGAAGTTGGACAGGCCGTAGTAGCTGATCTTGCCGGCGGTGACGGCATCATTGAGGAAACCCAGGCTCTCCTCTAACGGCGTGAATGGATCCCACGCGTGCAGCTGGTACAGGTCCACATGGTCCACGCCCAGTCGGGTCAGCGAATCGTCCAGCGCACGGCGCAGGTGGCGCCGGGAGGTGCCCAGGTCATTGGCACCCGCACCCATCGGAAAGCGGCCTTTGGTGGCCAGGACGACGTCGGCCGCGGCCGCGGGGTTGGCGTGCAGCCAGCGGCCGATGATCTCCTCGGAGGCACCGCTGGTGTAGACGTCGGCGGTGTCGACAAAATTGCCGCCGGCGCTGACATAGTCGTTGAGGATGGCATGCGAGGCCCGTTCGTCGGACTCATTGCCGAATGTCATGGTGCCCAACGCATAGTTGCTGACGGCGGTGCCGCTGCGGCCCAGAAGTCGCATTTCCATGGGAAGTCCTTCGGGTAGGGAGGAAGCTGGCTGCCAGCTTAGCCGCGGAATGAGTCTTCGAGCAGTGCGGCGAACAACAACGAATCGCGCCGGCCCCCGTTGACCTTCTTATGTGCCCGGAGCCGGCCTTCGAAACGGAAGCCGTTTTTCTCCAGCACACGTACCGAGCCGGCGTTGTCCGGCGAGCAGGTGGCTTCCACGCGTTCGAGTCCCATGTGGCCGAAGGCGTGTCCCAGCAGCAGGCCGGCGGTTTCGGTGCCCAGTCCCCGGCCCCAGGCCTCCCGGTGCAGGGTGTAGCCCAGTTCGCCGGTGCGGTCCGCGGCGCTGGTGACCCAGGCTCCTGCCGTACCCACCAGTTGACCCGCCACCGCGACGGAGAGGGTGAAGGCACTCCGATCCGGGCGCGCGGCCTCGGCAACTGCCTGGTTCACGAAGTCCTGCGTCTGTGCCCGCGTATTGGGTCCCCATGTGGACCACTGCGTGACCTCCGGGTCTGAGCAAAAGGCATGGATGGCGTCCACGTCGGTGGCCGTGATGTTCCGCAGGACCACGCGGGGACCGGCGAGGAGGGCGCTGTTGGAAGTCACAGAGGTGAATCTACCGGACGGCGGGAACGGATCCGGCCGGCAGCCCGGGCCCGGGGCAAAAGCGGCATCCAAGGGGGCAGACGCAAAAAGTCCCCCGGAAATCCGGGGGACTATTGGCGGAGACGGGGGGATTTGAACCCCCGGTGGGCTTTAGGCCCACACTTCATTAGCAGTGAAGCCCATTCGGCCGCTCTGGCACGTCTCCAGCTTCCACCAGCAGCATCAGCTGCCAGCCTGACAAGACTACCGGCAATCTGCCGCTAAGGGCAAAACGCCTCAGCCAAGTCCGCCGGTGAGAGCCTCCCACAGGAATTCATAGGACATGGCGTGCATCCGGGCGGCCTGCCGGTTGTCGGCCGCGCCGGCGTGCCCACCTTCCAGCGCTTCGTGGAACCACACGTTCTCCACCCCCATGGCCTTCATCCGTGCAGCCATCTTGCGGGCCTGCACCGGGCCTACCCGGTCATCGCTGGTGGCGGTCCAGATCAGCGTAGGCGGGTAGTCCGCGCCCTCCCGGAGCAGGTGGTACGGCGAGAACGTTTTGACGAAGTCCCACTGCTGCGGATCATCCGGATCCCCGTACTCGGCAATCCAGGAGTAACCGGCCGACAGCTTGGTGTAGCGGCGCATATCCAGCAGCGGCACGCCGCAGGACACGGCACCGAACAGGTGCGGATAGGTGGTCAGCATGTTGCCCACCAGCAGGCCGCCGTTGCTGCGGCCGGTGCAGCCCAGGTGCTCGCGCGAGGTCACCCCGCGGGACACCAGGTCCTGGGCGACGGCGGCGAAGTCCTCATAGGCGCGGTGCCGGTTTTCCTGCAGCGCCGCACGGTGCCAATCCGGGCCGTATTCACCGCCACCGCGGATGTTCGCCAGTACATAGACACCGCGGCGTTCTATGCCACGGGCATCGGTGGTGCGCCGCTCCAGCCAGCCGCGGCCCACTACACCGCTGTATACAGGGGTGAGCGAGGCTTCAAAGCCGCCGTAGCCGTTCAGCAGGGTGGGATTGCCGCCGTCGAGCACCAGATCTGAGGGGCCAACCTGGAAGTACGGCACGCGGGTACCGTCCGCGGACACGGCAAAGTGCTGCTCCACGGTGAGCCCGCTGGTGTCGAAGAACGCGGGGGAGGATTTGACCTCGACGGCCGGGCGTCCGCCGGCCCCGCCTGCGGCAAGGGTGCCGCGGGACACGGTGGACGGCGTCAGGAAGCCGGTGCTGACCAGCCAGTAGTCGTTGCCCGCTTCCTCGTCCTCGTCATCCACCGCGTAGGCGTCCACCGAGTGCAGCGGCGGGCAGGCATCCAGGATCTCGGCCCGCCAGGCCTCGTCCGGGGTGAGCACCACAATCTGGGAGCTGACATCGCGCAGCAGGTTCAGCAGCAGCCGGTCCCGGGTCCAGCTCCAGGACTGCAGCGAGACGGCGGCATCCGGAGTGAAGATGCGGTGCACCTTGCGGTTCCCGGCGGTGAAGTCCGCCAGCGGCGCGGCCAGCAGGGACCCGGCCGGATGCGTTTCGCCGTCGAGCTCCCAGTCGTGGCGCGGCCGCAGCACCAGCCACTGCCGGTGGATGTCCACGGACACGTCCAACGGCACGTCCAGCTGTACCCACTCGCCGCCGTCGCGCAGGAATGTCCGGGTGTTGTAGAAGTCGATGATGTCCACGGCAATGTCCCGCTCGAACCCGGGCGTCTGGTCACGCTGCACCACGGCCATCATGTGGTCTTCGGGGACCTCGAAATACGGTTCGGCATCCTGCAGGTCCTGGCCGCGGCGCAGGATCCGGCTGGTGCGCGGGTAGGACGAGGTGGTCATGGAGCCCGGCCCGAAGTCGGTGCCCACGTACAGGCGGTCCTCCCCGCCCCAGCTGATCCGGCTCTTGGCCGCCGGAATGTCGAAGCCGCCGGGCACAAAGGCGCGGTCGACGACGTCGAACTCCCGGTAGCGGGCAGCGTCGCCGCCGTCGGGGGAGAGGACCACCAAGGCCCGGCGGTAGGAGGTGCCGTCCGCCGGACGCAGGAACCGGGCGCCGCCCCACACCCACTCGGTGCCCTCGGCGGCGCTGAGCGCATCCAGGTCCAGCAGGACTTCCCACTCGGGGCCGGCTGCTGTGTAGCTGTCCCAGGTGGTGCGGCGCCACAGGCCCTTGGGATGTTCGGCGTCCCGCCAGAAGTTGTAATAGTGCTGCCCGCGCTTGGACACCATGGGAATCCGGTCCGTGGAGTCCAGGACCTGGAGCAGGCGTTCCTCGGTCTGCTCGAAGCCGGTGCGGGCGAGCAGGTCTTCGGTGACCTTGTTCTCCGAGCGCACCCAGTCCAGCTGCTTGTCGCCGTAAATGTCCTCCAGCCAAAGGAACTCGTCGGTTTCTACGGAATCCACGTTTTGGTTTGCCGGTGTCATGGCCCCATCCTAGTTCCCGGCGGGTCCCCGCCCCGCGGTTGTGAACCCGGCGCCCGTGCCTGCCGATACCCTAGATGCATGGATCACACGCAGAGTTACCGGGTCGCTGTCATCGGCGCAGGCCCGCGCGGGCTCTCCGTGGTGGACCGCCTGCTGAGCCGCCGCCGGGCCGCCGGGGACGGGACCCCGCTGGCCATTGACCTGATTGATCCGTTCAGTCCGGGACCCGGGCATGTCTGGCGGACCGGGCAGTCCCGCCTGTTCCTGATGAACACCCCGGCCCTGTTTCCCACGGTGGTGCCCGCCGGAGACACCGTGCGGGACCTGCTGCCCTCCCCGGCCGGGCTGTCTTTTAACCAGTGGCGTGAAATGATGTCCGCCGGCACCCACGCCGCCGCCGGGCTTCCGGCCGGTGACCGTGACGAGCTGGCGTCCCTGGGTCCGGCGGATTTCCCCAGCAGGGCACTCTACGGCCGGTACCTGGAATGGACCTACGGGCAGCTGCGGGAAGCCGCCGCCGCAGACGGCGTCGAGCTGACCCACCGCCGCGCCGAGGCCCTGGGCCTGGCCCGGGCCGCAACCGGAGAGCTGCAGGTGGAACTGGAGGGCCGTGAATTCCTGGCCGCTGACGCCGTCGTCCTGGCCGTGGGTCACCTTCCCGCCCTGCTCTCCGCGGAACAGGCCCGTTTGCAGGACGCCGCTGAACGGCACGGCCTTGCCTACCTCCCGCCGGCGGTACCCGCCGATGTGGACTTCACCCGCCTGCCCGCCGGAGAGACCGTACTGGTCCGGGGGCTGGGACTGAACTTCTTCGACGTGATGGCCGCAGTGACGCTGGGCCGCGGCGGACGCTTTGTTCCCACCGGCCAGCCGGCCGGGCGGGCGTTGCGCTACGAGCCCTCGGGCCGTGAACCGCGGCTGGTCGCCGCTTCCCGCCGCGGCACCCCCTACCGGGCCAAGGCCCAGCTGGATTCCTACATTCCCCGCAGCGTGCGGCTGCGCTGGCTCACCCGCGACTCCGCGCTCGCGTTCAAGGCCAAGGGATTGCAGCCCGGTTTTGACCATGACCTGTGGCCGCTGCTGCACCGCGACGCCGTGTGGGCGTACTACTCCACGCTGGCCCGGGCGGCCGGAGCCGAGCTGAAGGGAACACCGGAAGAGTTCCTGGACCGGCTCGAAGCCGCCCTGTTCCTGCCGGGACCGGAGTGGGATGCAGCCAAGGAAGCGGTGCTGGACCAGTACGTGCCCGGGAACCGCCGGACCAACCTTGAAGGGCTGGCCCAGCCGCTGGGCCGCCGCCCGTTCAGGGACGCACAGGACCTCGACGACGCCGTCCTCGCCTACTTGGAGGAGGACGCCGCCGGTTCCGCTGCCGGGGAAGACGATCCGTTGAAGATGGCCATCGGCGCCCTGAACGCCGGGCGCAGCCTGCTGAAATCGGTGGTGGCCGACGGCGGGCTGGCCGAAGCGTCCTGGCTGAGTGAGTTGCGCGGCTGGTTTGAACCCCTGGTCGAGGGGCTGGCCAGCGGCCCGCCGCCGGAGCGGATTGAACAGCTTGCCGCACTGACCCGTGCGGGCCTGGTGCATTTTGTGGGCCCGGACCCGCAGTTCGACGTGGACGAGGCACGCGGCGTGTTTACCGCCTCCTCGCCCTGGGTGGGGACCGAGTACGCCGGGCGCACGCTCATGGAAGCCATGATGCCGCCCAACCGCGTGGACCGCAGTGTCTCTCCGCTGGTGGCCGGCCTGATCCGGGACGGCCTGGCCCGGCCCAAGGTCATGATGTCCGCCGACGGCACCCCCGTGCTGACGCCCGGCCTGGACGTGACCCTGCCGCCGTACCGCACCGTCAGCATCAGCGGTGAACCGGTGGAGAACCTCTACGTGCTGGGGCTGCAGCTGTCCTCGGTGCAGTGGGGCACGGCCATCGCGGCCGAAGCAGGGTCCTCCGCCGCGGAAGGCTCACGCACGCTGCGGGATGCCGACGACATTGCCGCCGCCGTTCTCGCGGCCGCAGCCAACGACTCGCGGGCCGCCGCACCGGTTTCCCCGGCCAGCCGGAACCAACCCGCCCAGCTGGGATAAGCCCGCGGGTTCCAACTGGCCGGCCCGGCTCGTGGCCCGCTTCGGCGACTGACCGTGCCCTATTACGACGGCGGCCCCGCACCAATCGGTGCGGGGCCGCCGTCGTGATTTTGCTGGCTGGTGCTTAGAACGGGTACTCGCGCGGAGCGTGCTGGACGCTGATCGTGTGGTCCGTGGTGAATTCGTCAATGGCCCACTCGCCGTTGAACCGGCCCAGGCCGGAGTTCTTCTCGCCGCCGAAGGCGATGTGCGCCTCGTCCTGGACCGGGAAGTCGTTGACGTGCGTCATGCCGGCCTTGATGCGGCGGGCGAAGCTGACACCCGTCTCAAGGTTGGAGGTGAACACGGCGCTGGAGAGGCCCAGATCGGTGTCGTTGGCCAGGGCCAGTGCGTCCTCGGCGTCCTTGGCCCGCATGATCCCGGCAATCGGTCCGAAGATCTCCTCGCGGGCCAGTTCCATGTCCTTGGTGACGTCGGCGAAGACGGTCGGGGACAGGACCTGACCGTTGAGCTGGCCTTCGAGCACCAGGCGGGCGCCCTCAGACTTCGCGGTCTCGATCTTGGTCTGCAGGCCCTCGAGCTGCTTGGCGTTGATGATCGGTCCCACCACGTTCTTCGGGTCGGTCGGATCGCCTGCGTTCAGCGTCTTCACGTGGGCGGTGAACTTCTCCACGAACTCGTCGTAGACCGCGTCTTCAACGATGATCCGGTTCACTGCCATGCAGATCTGTCCCTGGTGCAGGAACTTGCCCATGGCGGCGGCACGGACTGCCTGGTCCACGTCGGCGTCGGCCAGGACAACAAACGGGCTGTTGCCGCCGAGTTCCAGCGCCGTGTACTTCAAAGTGGCGCCGGTGGCAGCCAGCGCGCCGATGTTCTTGCCCACCGGGGTGGAGCCGGTGAAGGAGATCATGCGCGGGGTCGGGTGCTCAACAAACGCGTCACCGATTTCGGAGCCGGCACCGACGACGGCGTTGAGCACGCCTGCGGGCAGGCCGGCCTCTTCGAAGATCTTGGCGATAATGAGGGCACCGGTGACCGGGGTGTCGCTGGCCGGCTTCAGGACGACGGCGTTACCCAGGGCCAGAGCGGGGGCCACCGAACGCTGGGAGAGGTGGAGCGGGAAGTTCCAGGGGCTGATGACGCCCACGACGCCCAGCGGTGCGCGGTAAACACGCAGCTCCTTGTTGGGTGTATCGGAATCCATGATCTTGCCGGCCACCCGGTGCGGGAAGGTGGCCGCTTCCCGGGTGATGGACGCTGCCGAGGCAACCTCGATGTTGGCCTTGAGCATGGTGCTGCCGGATTCTGCATTGAGCCAGGCAATGATTTCATCGCGGCGCTCGTCGAAGATTTCGGCAGCGCGGGCAATCACGGCGCGGCGCTCATTGGGGGTCCGGGCAGCCCAGTCCTTCTGGGCTTCCTCGGCGGCGGCGTACGCGTCGTCCAGGTCCTCGCGCGAGGCCTGCTGCATGGTCAGCAGTTCCGTGCCGTCGAAGGGGTTGGTGTCGGTAAGGACCTTTTCCGACCGGCCGTCGCGCCACTGGCCGCCGATGAACTGCTTGGCGGGGATCCAGTCGGTCAGTGCCGGAGAGGTTGTTTCGAGCTGCGTTGTCATGATTACTCCTTGATGAATCTTGACGTGTGTTGAAGGTGATAACCGGCCAGGCCGCCGAGGAATTCCCGATCTGTGCGGGTCGCCGGAGTCGAGACAGAAATTTACTAAGCACCCTTTGCTTTCCTGCCGCTTGCGCCTAACGTAGCCATACCAAAGGCAGGTACCGGCACACAAAGGACAGAACTCATGAGTACAGGTGCGAGCGCGGCAGGAGACCGTGCACGAGGAACTGGCATGGGGGCCGGCAAGCGGAGGGTCGGCGCAGATCCCACACCGGACGGACTTCGTTCCGGCGCGGGCGACGTCGGCGATACCAGCCGCCGCGGTGTGGTGGAGCGGGAGAAGGCCACCTTCGGCGGGGTGAAAATCGGATCGGCCTTTTTCGGCTGGCTGACGGCCATCGGCACCACGGTGCTGCTCAGTGCCCTGGCCACCGCACTGGGTGCGGTCCTGGTCGCCAACAACAGCGACGCGGCGTCGGCGGATTCCACCACGGTGAGCGTCACCGGCACCATAGTCCTGCTGGTCATCCTGTTTGTGGCGTACTACTGCGGCGGCTACGTAGCCGGGCGCATGGCCCGCTTCAACGGTATGAAGCAGGGGGTGGCCGTATGGGTCTGGGCCATTGTCATTGCCATAGCGGCGGCACTGCTGGCCGCCATAGCGGGAGACCAGTTCAACATCCTGGTCCAGCTCAACGGCTTCCCGCAGATCCCGGCGATCGGCGGCAACGCCACGGCCTCGGTCATTATTGCGGCAATCATTGCTGCGGCGGTGGCACTGGTAGGTGCCATCCTCGGCGGTTTGGGCGGCATGCGCTTCCATCGCCGCGTGGACAAGGCAGGACTCGGCGACTGACGTAACCGGAGACAGGTCTCGGGGGCTGGGGAGCAGAATCCACAACAGCACCACGCGCTTACCGCGCAGAAACAGGAGACAACCGTGATCACCACCGAACAGATCGACATCATCCTGAAGAACGGCACGGTGGAAGGACCCAACGGAGAAAAGATCGGCTCTGCCGGGGAAGTTTACTTGGATGATGAAACGGGGCAGCCGGCCTGGGTCACCACCAAAACCGGGCTGTTCGGTTCGTCCGAGACGTTCGTTCCCCTCGCCGACGCCACCCTGGAAGGATCCGTGGTCCGGGTCCCCTACTCCAAGAGCATGGTGAAGGATGCTCCGCGGGTGGACGAGGACGGGCACATCAGCGAGCAGGAACAGGACGAGCTGTACAGCTACTACTCCATCGGTACCTCCTCCAGTGGAACCCGGTCGGACACGACTTCCGGGACGTCGGGCACTTCCGGGACGGCCTCGGGCAGGAGCGGAGAGCACGTGGACTCAAGCCGGGGTGCCGATGACCAGCGTTTGAGCGGCTCCTCCGGACAGAACCCGCCGAGGGTGGGGCATGACACCTCCGGGCCCACCACGGACGACGCCATGACCCGGTCCGAGGAGCAACTGCACGTAGGTAAGCAAAGCCGGGAGTCAGGCCGCGCCCGCCTGCGCAAATACATCACCACCGAGAATGTCACCAAGACGGTTCCGGTCAGCCACGAGGAAGCCCGGATTCAGCGTGAGCCGATCACCGACGCCAACCGGGACGCTGCCATGGACGGGCCGGCGATCAGCGAGGAGGAGCATGAAGTGACCCTCCACGCCGAGGAGCCCGTGGTGGATAAGGAGACCGTTCCGGTGGAGCGCGTCCGGCTGGACACGGAAACGGTCACCGACGAGGCGACGGTCAGCGAGGACGTGAGCAAGGAAGAAATCGAAATGGAGGGCGAGGGAGGCACTGGCAAGGAACGGCGCCGCCGCTCCTAAGCGGTCCACGTGCATCCACTGGCAGCGGCAGGCGGAAGGCCTGCCGCTGCCAGTGTGCGGGTGGGTTTTTCTACCGCGGATGCGCGCTGATCCACCGGTCCAAAAGGTGCGCGAATTCGGCGCTGTTGTCCTCCGGGAACCAGTGCCCGGCATCCACTGCCACTATCTCAACCTCGGGGAAGCGGTCCTTGAGCCCGGAAGCGAGCAGGGGAGAGATGAAAGGGTCCTCCAGGGGGACGACCACCTGCACGGGGCCGGCATATGTGCCCATGGGCGGTTTGGACCCCGACAGCATGTTGGCCCGGTACAGCTGCAGCCCACGGACGGCGTTGTCCCCGATGCTCCGGCCGGACCTTTTCTCGTACCGCGGGGTCAGCAGGTACTTCCACGCAGCCTCCGGGAGCGCCGGCAGCTGGAACGCCGCCACATAGGAACTGCGAAGCACCTGGTTCAGGGCCTGCGGCCAAAGCCGAGGTGTTCTCGCCCGGGTGGTCAACCATTTCCCGACATGCCCCAGATCCGGTCCCGAGACACTCGTGTAGCTGAGAATGCGTTCCCGTGCACGCGGATCCTGCACGGCGGCCCAGCCCTGGATGGATCCCCAGTCATGGCCGGCCAGATGAACGCTGCCGGCTCCGGTGGCATCCAGGACGGCATACAGGTCCTCCACCAGCAGATCCAGCCGGTAGGAGCCGGTTTCCTCCGCGTCGACCCGCGACGCGCCGGCGTTGCGGGTGTCATAGGTAATGATGCGGCGGCCGGAGGCGAGGCGTTCCACCACGCCGTCGAAGACGTGATGGTCGTCCGGGTAACCATGCACCAAAAGGAGGGGCGGTGTATCGGGTGTAGCGGGCGGCCCGTACTGGTAGACGGCCAGGTCCGCGCCCCGGCTCCGGACGGTGCTGTGTTCTGCAGTACTCATGGTCCACCTTGTCTCTCAACCGGGGCGCCTGGCAAGCACCCCGGCAGGTGGCCCATGAGCTGATTGCCGCAATTGCTAAGTGCCCTTATGATGATGCTCCGGGCTAAGCAGCAGCCCCTGGACACTTCCACGAAGGGCAGGGCCATGCGGACATTCGGCATTGAGGAGGAATACCTCCTGGTGGATGGGCGGACCGGAGTGCCGGTGCCGGTGGCCCCGCAGATACAGTCAATGCCTGCCGGCAGCCGGCTGAGCATGGAGTTCAAGCAGGAACAGATCGAGGCCGGCACCCAGGTGCACACCAGCCTCAGCAACCTGGCCGCCGACCTGATGGAGTGCCGCGCGCTGGCGGACGGCGCCGCAACGGCTGCCGGGGCGCGTGCGGTGGCCCTTGCCACGTCCCCTCAGCCCGGTTCGCCCACACTCACGGACGACGAGCGTTTCCACCGCATGGCGCAGCGGTTTGCGCAGATTGCCCGGGAGCAACTGACGTGCGGGTGCCACGTCCACGTCGGCGTGGAGTCGGATGAGGAAGGCGTAGGGGTGCTGGACCGGCTCCGGGCCTGGCTTCCCCTGCTGGCTGCGCTCAGTGCCAATTCCCCATTCTGGAACGGGACGGACACAGGCTTCGCGAGCTACCGTTCCCAGGTCTGGAGCCGCTGGCCGATGGCCGGCCCGTATCCGCTGTTCGGCTCCGCGGAGAACTACCACCTGCTGGTGGGAAGCCTGTTGGAAACCCAGGTCCCCATGGACCACGGACAGGTGTACTTTGATGCCCGCCTGAGCCGGCAGCATCCCACCGTGGAGGTCCGGATAGCGGACGTGTGCCTGTATGCGGACGACGCCGTCCTGCTGGCCGCGCTGGTACGGGCCCTGGTGGAGACTGCGGCCCGGGAATGGCGCCGGGGAGAACCGGTGCGGGACGTGCCGGAGAGCCTGCTCCGGCTGGCGGCCTGGCGGGCCGGACGGTTCGGTATGGACGGTGAGCTGGTGGACCCACTGGGCAGCAGCATTGCCGATACCTTCACCGTGGCCAAAACACTGCTGGAATACGTTCGTCCCGTGCTGGAAGAGCAGGGTGAGTCCCCGCTGGTGGAATCGCTGCTCCGGCAGGTGCTGGCCCGCGGCACCGGAGCCCGCCGGCAGCGGGCGGTGATGGCCCGGACCGGCAGCTTGGCGGAGGTGGTGGCGGACAGTGTGCGCATCAGCAACCTCGCAATGGCCCCGCTGCTCTCACGGCACGACGCCTGACCGGCACGCCGTACTGCGACTCCGGAGCAACGGAGCGTATTTTTTGCATAAACAGAAGCGCCGCCCCGGATCCGGGACGGCGCTTCTGTTTTACAACCGGGTCAGGCGGTTACTTCCGCCCGACCAGGCACAGCACGTACTGCGCCAGGTCGTAGGCGTAGCGTGCCCATCCGAGCACGTCCCACCAGTTCTTCGGTGCCGTTGGCGCCTTGCAGACCGGAGCCGGCGCGGCCGCCTTCTCCACCGTGACCGGGAGGGTCACCGTGGTGCCCGACTCGGCGGCCGTCAGGACGAGGCGTCCGGAGCCGGAGGCCGACGCCGGAATGGTTACCGTAACCGTGGCGGCTCCTGCCGTGACCGGTGCGGTGCCCAGGGCGGTGGCCGTTCCGGCGGCATTGACGTAGCTGACCGCCAGCGACGTGTTGGCGGGGCTGCCCAGCGAGGTCAGGTTCAGCTGGGACACCGAGAAGGTTACGGACGAACCGGCCTTGGCCGTGGCGGGCGCTCCCTTGACTGCGACGCCCTGCCGGGCGAAGTCCGGCGAGAGCGGGCTGTTGGCCGTGATGTAGCTGATCCAGGCATCACGGTCCACCAGGCCGGTGTCGCGGGTGTTGGTGCCTTCACGGAAGACGGTGAAGTTGTCTCCGCCCTGTGCCAGGAAGCTGAAGGTACCCACCCGGTAGGCGCGGTTCGGGTCCATGGCGGCACCGTTGATGGTGACGGTCTGGATCCGCGATCCCCGCGGTTGGTCCGGATCGAAGGTGTACGTGATGTTGTCCGACAGGCCCAGGGCCAGGAAGGCCCGGGAGCTGCCCTCGGGCTGCCACTGCTGTTCCAGCATCGTCTTCACCTGGGCACCGGTGAGTGTGGTGGTCCAGAGGTTGTTGACGAAGGGCAGGACGGCGTTGGCTTCGGAGTAGGTGATGACGCCGTCGGGCCCGTAGTAGAGCTCGGCACGCAGGCCGCCCGGGTTGGTGACGCCGATTTCGGCGCCGCCGCGTTCGGGTGCGGAGAGCGTGGACAGCAGCGAATCCGCCACCAGCCCGCCGAGGGTGGACTCGGAGCTGCGGTCATCGCGGGCGGTGCCCACGAAGGCCGTGGTGATGTCGGCCGTGACCGAGCCAACCGGCTGGTTGCCCACCTCGGCGGAGTAGGCCAGGGCGGCGTCGACAATCCGCTTGACCTCCGCAACGGCGGGGTACGTAGCCACCAGATCTGCGGGTGCAGTCGTGGTGCGTGCCACGTTGCCGGCCGAGTAGGAGGTCACCTCGTCGTTCTCGGCGTTGTATTCGAGCTTGATCTGGCCGATGAACTCACCATAGGAACCGGTCTGCACCACGGGGCGGGTTTTGCCGTCCGTGCCGGGAACGGGTGCGTCCCAGGCGTACTGCTTGTGGGTGTGTCCGGTGTAGATGGCATCCACCAGGGGGGTGGTGCCGTTGACGATTTCAGCGAAGGCGCCGCCGTCGGCAAGCTCCTGCTCCAAAGTGGCACCGTCCGGGGTGCCGCTGCCGGCGCCCTCGTGGTACTCGGCAACAATTACGTCGGCGAGGTCCTGTTCCACCAGCTGTTCGGCCACGCGGTTCACGGCTTCCACCGGATCCCCGAAGTCCAGGTTGCTGATGCCGCCGGGGCTGACCAGGCTCGCCGTTTCCTGGGTGATGGCGCCGATAACGGCCACCTTGACCCCGTTGACGTCGAGGATCTCGTACTCCTGCAGTGCCGGAGTGGTGGTGCCCTTGGTGTAGACGTTGGCGCCAAGGTAGGGGAACTGCGCAGCGGGGGCCACGCGCCCGGTCAGGTCGGCGAAGCCGCCGTCGAACTCGTGGTTGCCCACTGCCGAGGCCCGCAGGCCGAGGGCGTTGAGGACGTCGATCGTCGGCTGGTCCTGCTGCACCGAGGAGGCGAACAGGGAAGCGCCGATGTTGTCACCGGCGGAGAGGAAGAGCGAGCTGCCTTCCGGTGCGCCGGCCTTCAGCTCCTCCACGGTTCCCGCGAACGGGACGGTATTGGCGTCAATCCGACCGTGGAAGTCATTGATGTTGAGCAGGTTCAGCGTGGCAGTGGCCGTTCCCTCGGGCGTGAGGTCCATGCCCACGAGGATCGGGTCGTGGTCCGAGGCCCGGTAGGGATCCGGAGCGTAGAAATCGGTGGCGTTGTAGTTGTAGCGGCTGTATTCCAGGGCTACGGATTCCACCGAGTTGATGTTCCAGATGTCGGTGTCGGTGACTGCCTCGTTGGCTGCGGGGGAAGCCAGGATGTGGTCCAGGCTGCCGACCGTTCCGCCGAATGCGTAGGAGTGCTTGCCGGTGGCCGCACCGAGGTCTACGTAGCCGGCGTCGGCCAGGACCTTGATCGGGTCTTCGGCGTGGTAGGCGTTGAAGTCGCCCAGCAGGAACACCTTGTCGGTGCCTGCGGCATCGGATGCGGTTCCGGCGAAGTCCACCAGCGCCTGGGCCTGCCGTACGCGGTCGGCGTTCCAGCCTCCCTGTCCGTTGTCGGCGTTCTCGCCGGAGGCCGGTGCCGAGCCCTTCGATTTGAAGTGGTTGGTCACGGCCAGGATTTCCGTACCGTCTTCGCCGCCGGCGGGCCGGAAGGCCTGGGCCAGCGGTTCGCGGGCGTTGGAGAAGACCGTTTCGTCGTCCAGGATGGTGGATTCGCCTACGGGTTCAGCCGACGCGGTGCGGTAGATGAAGGCCGTGCGGATGACGTCTTCGTCCGCCGGCAGGTCGGCGGGGGAGCGGACGTAGTCCCAGGTGCCGGGTGCCTGCGCATTGAGGGCGGCCACCAGTCGGGACAGCGCGTCGTCGCGGTCCTTGCCGAACTTGGCGGAGTTCTCAACCTCCATCAGGGAGACCACATCGGCGCCCAGGGCGTTGATCGCAGCGACGATCTTGGCCTGCTGGCGTTCCAGGTTGGCCGCGTTGGCGGCGCCGCGGACGTCGCAGCCTCCGTTGACCGTCACGGGTGCGCCGCTGCGGTCCTTGTAGAAGGTGCAGCCGGGCACGGTGTCGCCGGTGGTGGTGAAGTAGTTCAGCACGTTGAAGGACGCGAGCTTGAGGTTGCCGCCCACGCTTTCCGGTGCCGGGGTGCGGGTGTTCACAAATGACGCGGGCTGGACCGTGCCGGCATTGGCGGGCGTCAGCTCGGTCAGGGGCTGGAACTTCCAGGCGCTGTTGCGGAAGTCCAGGATCACGCCGGTGGTGAAGGTGGCGGCCGCGCCTACCCGGACCGGGTTTTCCGGGGTCAGGTAGGGCAGGGGCTTGCCCTGGTTGGCGGCGCTGAGGAAGTTGGTGCTGGCACCGTCGTCGAGCTTCACGGCGCGGGCCGCGTTGTCCGCGACGACGGCGGCGTGCTCGGGGGTGCCGACGGCGGCAACCGCGGTGGGCTGCACGAGTGCGGAGGTACCTGCGGCCAGGCCGATCTCGGCGTACTGGTTCAGGGAGAAGTTGTCGGTGACCGTGAAGTCGCCCTGCGGAGCCAGCAGCATGCCCTCGAGGGCTTCGCGCTGCTCTTCAGCGGCGGGCCAGGCCACCGCGGCGGGCTTCACCTCGGGGGCGGCCTCGCTGAGCTTGGTCATGGCCCCGGCGGCAACGGTGAGCTGGGTGAGGTTGTTGTACTCGCCCACGGTGCCGGTGACTTCTACGTAGTCACCTGCAGCGACCTGGCCCACAGTGGCGGCTGAAAAGACAAAGATGCCGTCGGAAGCGGTATGAGTAACCGGATCCAGGGCACCGCCGGTGCCGGGGGTCTGGATGTAGTAGCCGTTGAAGCCGCCGGTGGGGTAGACGCCGGTGACCTTGCCGCGGGTGGTGACGATCTGGCCGATCAGCGGGCTGGCCGCACCGGTGCCCTGGATCTCCGCAATCGACACGGCTCCGGCGGGAACGCCGGGAGTGGGTGTCGGGGTCGGCGTGGGGGTCGGCGTCGGGGTGGGTTCGGCGGGAACCGTGCCGGCGCTGGAGGTGGGGGTCACCGAGGCGCTGAGCGTGAAGTCGGCGGCGTTGTTGTCCGTGTCGGCGAAACCGCTGCGGTTCAGAGATTTGGGATCGGAGTTGCCGGCCGGTGCGGTCGCGGCCGCGGTTTCGAAGGTGTTGGACGTGCCGTAGCCGAGCAGGTCCACTACGCCGGCTGCGCCGGTGACGGAGCCGGTGGGCAGGGGATCGATCCGGGTGCCCTGGTTGGAGAGGACCAGGGTGCCGCCGCCTCCGGCGAAGCTGGCACCGATGGTGGCGTCCGCGCCGGGCAGGGGAGCGCCGGTGGTGCCGTTGCTGGCGCCGGAAACCAGGTAGTACCCGCCGGGGGCGATGCTGCCGGACAGGGTGCTGATCCCGGTCGGGGCGGCAGTGCCGGTGGCCGAGCGGTACTGCAGGGACCAGCCGTCCAGGCTGACGGTTTCGCCCGTGGGGTTGTACAGCTCCACGAACTTGGTGTTGAAGGGGGCGTTGGCGCTGCCGCCGGACAGGTACGCCTCGTTGATGATGATGCCGGGAGCGGCGGTGCCGCCCTCCTCGGCGTAGGCCGGGAACGCGGTCAGCGGCGCGGCGAGCAGGCCGGCCGAGAGCGTGGTTCCCAGCACAGCCTTCCGGATTGAAGGTCTCATGCCTCATACTCCTTGGTCGGCCGTGCGGGCCGACGGGTCATGGCCGCACCCAACGGGGCGGCAAGGGGTGCGCAAGTGATGACGAACGGTGGTACCAGGTAACGGATGCGGTGTTACGGCAATGACGCTAAACGCTGCAGGTTACGGTCGGATGACGGGAGGATGACGTGCTGCGCTGCATGCCGTCCAAATCCATCCAGGTTCTGCCAAACCCCCCGGAAAAGCAGAAAGTGATCGCCAGCACAGTGTACGGTGTGCCGCCCCCACTTTCTTCCACGACGCTGCCCGGCCAAACGGAAGGGCGCTGCCGGCCCTTTGGAAGCCGGCAGCGCCCTTTCAATGCGCGGTGCAACGCTGCGGGACTCAGTCCTCGCGCTGCTCGTAGGCAGCCGTCCGCTGCTGGATGCGGCGGAGGCGTTCGACGTCGAACTTCTGCCCGCGCTTGAAGTCGTAGAGACCGTTCTTTTCCTGGAACACGTCCGTCAGCTGGGTGTAGCAGTACCCGAACATGTTGGGGTCATCGAGCAGGACATTGGTGAGGCCTTCGAAGCGGGTGTAGAACTCCTCCTCGGAGCGCACCCGGTCGCCGTAGCCCCAGGAATCGGCCTGGTCGTTGCCCACCGCGGCCTGCTCGGCCTGCTCCGCTTCTGCGGCTTCCTGCTCGTTCCACCAGATGCCGCCGTACTCGGAGACGAAATAGGGCTGTCCGGCGTAGGGCAGGGAGTACTCGGTGCGGCCGTGCGGCAGTCCGATTTCCCCCAGCGTTTCGGGCCGGTTCAGGTACGGCGTGCCGTCGGCCAGGCCCTGCTGTTCCGTGCGGAAGGCCTCGGGATCCTGTTCATAGGAGTGGGAATCGTAGACGTCCGTTTCCAGCACGCGGTGCGAGTAGCCGGAGGCGTCGATCACCGGGCGGGACGGGTCGGCCAGCTTGGTGGCCAGGAACATGGCCCGGGTGACGTCGTCGAGCACGGTGATCCGGTCATGCAGCACCTGGTGGGTTTCATTGAGCGGGCACCAGCCCACAATCGAGGGGTGGTTGATGTCCCGCTGCACCGCTTCCAGCCACTGGGAAACGAAGGAGGCATCCGGCTTCTGGTTGGCGCCCATGGGGCCCTGGCCGGAAACTCCCCAGTCGCCGAATTCGCCCCAGACCAGGTAGCCGCGCATATCCGCATGGAACAGGAAGCGCTCCTCGAACACCTTCTGGTGCAGCCGGGCCCCGTTGAAGCCGGCGGCCAGGGACAGCTCAATGTCATCGATAAGTGCCTGGTCCGACGGCGCAGTCATCAGGGACTCGGGCCAGTAGCCCTGGTCCAGCACCAGCCGCTGGAACACCCGGCGGCCGTTGAGCCGGAACGAGTTGCCGTCAATGCCCACCGACCGCAGGGCCGTGTAGCTGCGGATGCGGTCCACTTCCGTTCCACCGGTGAGGAGCACAACCTCGAGGCCGTACAGCTGGGGATCGCCGACGTCCCAGATCCGCACCTTTTCGCCCGGGACGCTGAGCACAAGCGTGGGCGCCAGGTCATAGGCAGTGCTCACGGAGGCCTCCGCCACGGTGGTCCCGTCCGGATCGGTCAGCGTTACCTGCAGGGTCCCGCCGGGCAGGTTGCCGGTCAGCGGTGCGGTGACGCTGAAGCTGCGGGCGGCGAGGTTGGGGGTGACCTGGATGCGGGTAACGGCGGTGGCGGGCACGCCTTCGAGCCAGACGGTCTGCCAGATGCCGGTCGTCCGGGTGTACTGGCAGTGCGTGTTGGCGTACCAAGTGGCCTGCTTTCCCCGCGCCTGCACTTCGTTGTGCAAATCCCGCGCCCGGACGGTGATTTCGACGTCGTCCCCCGGGCCCGCGATGCCGGACAGGTCGGCGTCGAAGGGAGTGAAGCCGCCGCGGTGGCGGGCTACTTCGGTGCCGTTGGCCCACACCGTGGCGTCGTAGTCCACGGCGCCGAAGTGCAGGACCGGGCGCAGGCCCGTCCAGTCCGCCGGGACGGTGACGGTGCGCCGGTACCAGACGGCGTCCAGGAAATCGGTGTCGGCGATGCCGGAGAGCTCGGACTCGGGTGCGAAGGGAACGGTGATGGAACCTGCCAGCGGACGCTCCAGCAGTCCCCGGTCCAGACCGGAGTCGCTGCGGTCGATCTCGAAATCCCACGTCCCGTTGAGGTTGAGCCAGTGGTCGCGGACAAACTGGGGACGCGGGTGCTCGGGGCGGGGCATGTCCGTGGCGGTCACGGGGGGATCAAACGCGGGGAGGGTCATCAGCGGTCCTTCAGGCGATGGGCAAAAATTGTGCTCCCAGTCAACCGCAGGCGCCGCAGAATTGCAACGTTAGAATTTCGAAGGGTTTCAGGGTGCCCGGGAAGGCCGGTACGGCTAGGCTGCGGACACCGGCGCCGAGGACGCCCGTTCCACAATGCGGTGGGCGATCACCACTTCGCCGTCCAGTTCGCCCAGCACCGAAGAGATGGCGGCGTCGGCAAGGGCCGCCAGATCCGGCGCCACGGAGGTGAGTGCAGGGGAGGTGTAACGGACCTCGTCGATGTTGTCCCAACCGACCAGGGCCAGGTCCTGGGGCACCCGGCGGCCCAGGTCCCGGGCGGCGGCCAGGGCTCCGACGGCGAGCAGGTCATTGGCGCAGACAATGGCGTCCACGTCCGGTGAGGCCAGGATCTGCTGTGCCAGGTCGTATCCGTCCTGGCGGAACCAGGACCGGGTGGTGCCGACCAGGGCTGCGTCGAAGGGCAGCCCGGCAAAACGCAGCGCCGCCCGGTAGCCCTCGAACCGCTGGCTTCCGGTGGACACGCCGCCGGAGCCGTCCGCACCCAGGAAGGCGATCCGGCGTCGTCCGCCCTCCACCAGATGCCGCACCAGATCAACGCTGGAGGCGGCATTGTCGATGGCGACGTGCGGGACGTCCGCGTTGATGATGCGTTCCCCCAGCAGCACCATGGGCGTGGGATCGGTGCGCTTGGCAATGGCCTCCGCCGTTACCGCCGAGGGCGAGAAAATCAGTCCGTCAAACAGCCGGCCGTGCCAGCCGTGCAGGTAATGCTGCTCCAGGTCCACCGTTCCGCCGGAAATCTCGATGGAGACGGTGTATCCCCGCCGCTTGGCGGCGGTTTCCAGGGTTTGGGCCAGCACCCCGAAGTACGGGTTATGCAGGTCCGGGACCACCAGGGCGAAGGTGCGGGTGGACCCCTGGCGCAGCTGGCGGCCGATCAGGTTGGGTGTGTAGCCGAGTTCTTCAACCGCCTGCAGGACCCGTGCCCGCGTCTCGGGATGGACCACCGGACGGTTGTTCATCACGTTGGAAACGGTCTTCCATGACACACCGGCGCGCTCGGCGACCTCCTTGACTCCCACTCGTTTCACGCGCCGGCCCCCTCCTGATACCTGTTCGGGCTGCTGCCGAACACCTGCTTTTATCCCAGAGTAGACGGTTGGCGATTGCTAACGTTAGAATCCTCGCCATGTGGTTCACCTCACCAATCACACTGACCTCAATGATGAGTTCACGTCCAGAGTCCGGAAATGGAGCAGGATGAGCACCAATTACAGAACTCCTAACCGCAGGCAGTTCCTGCGGGGGGCGCTGGCTGCGGCCGTCACGGCAGGCGCAGCCGGCACGCTGGCAGGATGCGGCAGTGCGGCTGCTTCCGGCGGGGCGCCCGTCACGGTCTGGGATCCGTTCCAGGGCGCGGACGGCGCCAATATGCGTGGCATCATCAGCGACGTGGAAGCCCGGACCGGGCTGAGCATCGAACCCACCACCCTGTCCTGGGGGCCGCCGTACTACACGAAACTGGCCATGAGTTCCGCGTCGCAGCAGCCGCCGGACACCGCCATCATGCACATTTCCCGGATGCCGGGCTACGCTCCGGGCGGCCTGCTGGAGCCGTGGGACACCGCGCTGCTGGCCGAGGTCGGGATTCACGAAAAGGATTTCGCTCCCGCGGTATGGGAGTCCTGCCATTACGACGGCGAGCTGTACTCCCTGCCGTTGGACACCCACCCCTTCATCACCTTCTTCAACCAGGACCTCGCCGAAAAAGCCGGCGTACTCGCCTCCGACGGCACCCTTCCGATCTCCTCGCCCGAAGAGCTGCACGAGGTGGGCACCAAGCTGGCCGAAGTCACCGGCGGCTATGGCATCAGCTTCGGCTACGTGATGGACACCGCCCAGGCCTGGCGGCTGTTCTGGGGCCTGTACCGGCAGACCGGCGGGGACTTCCAACTCGAACCCGGCCAGGCCGCGGGTATGGACGAGGACCGGGCCGCAGGAGTCATCGGGTCCATTGCCTCCTGGATGGACGGCAAATGCCTGACCGACAACCTGGACTACGAGAGCGGGCTGGCCGCCTACAACGGCGGACGCGTGGGGATGATCCTGTCCGGCGTATGGGAGGTGGCAGGCCTGCAGAAGTCGGTGCCGCAGACCGGAGGCATGCCGATGCCCACCATGTTCGGCACCCCTGCCGTTTACGCCGACTCACACAGCTACGTGCTCCCGCAGCAGCGTTCCATGACTGATGAACGACGCCGGGCCATCTACGAGTTCGTGGGTTCGGTCATCCGCGACGGCGGTCCGCAGTGGGGCACGGCGGGGCATATCCCCGCCTACCTGCCGGCCCAGCAGACGGCCGAGTACCAGGAGCTGCGTCCGCAGGCGGATTACGCCGCCGCAGGTGAACACGTGGTCTTCGACCCGGCGGTGTGGTTTGCCGGGGCGGGCACCGATTTCCAGAACCAGATGTCGCAGGCCCTCTCCA
This sequence comes from Arthrobacter sp. Y3224198, assembly GCF_059090025.1. Lineage (NCBI taxonomy): Bacteria > Bacillati > Actinomycetota > Actinomycetes > Micrococcales > Micrococcaceae > Arthrobacter > Arthrobacter sp. Y3224198. The sequence goes on along the minus strand of NZ_JBNHFG010000002.1, from coordinate 28,376 downwards.
GCGCCTTCCGGGGCCAGACCAAGCCGATGGACGCCGTCGGCGGAATGCTCACCGCGATGGACCGCTTCCTCGCCGCCCCGAACCCGACCGCCTGAGGAGCCAGCCATGACCACCACCACCAACACTCCTGCCAACTCCCCGGGCGTTCCGGCCGTCGCCGGCACCCGACTGGACGCCCGCGCTCCGCGCCTGCGCCCGGCGTCGCGCACCGGCTACTGGTTCCTCGCCCCCTACCTCTTCTTCTTCGGGCTCTTCCTGATCTGGCCGATTATTTACGGTCTGTGGATGAGCCTGACCAACCGGTCCCTGGTCACCGAGGGCGCCGAGACCGTCGGGCTCTCGAACTACGCCGAGGCCCTCACCGACCCGCAGATGTGGTCCTCGCTGGGCAACACCCTGTTCTTCACCGTGATCTCCTCCGTGCCGCTGGTAGTGGTCTCCTTCGTGATGGCCTACCTCGTGTACACGGGGCTGAAGGGCCAGTGGCTGTGGCGGCTGACCTTCTTCGCCCCGTTCCTGCTCCCGGTTTCCGTGGTGACCGCCATCTGGGCGTTCCTCTTCACCAACGACTTCGGCCTGGTCAACGGTTTGCTGGACCGGATGGGCTTGAGCCAGGTGGGCTGGCTGAGCGACGAGCACGTGGCAATGTGGTCCATTGCCCTGGTGACACTGTGGTGGACCGTCGGGTTCAACTTCCTGCTGTACCTATCGGCCCTGCAGAACATCCCGGACCACCTTTATGAAGCCGCCCAGCTGGACGGTGCCGGGTCCTGGCGCCGGCTGTTCTCGATCACCCTGCCGATGATGAAGAGCACCACGGGCCTGATCATCCTGCTGCAGGCCCTGGCCTCGCTGAAGGTCTTCGACCAGATCTTCCTGCTGACCCAGGGCGGACCGAGCGGCGCCACCCGCTCGATCCTGCAGTACATCTACGATTCCGGATTCATCGGGTACCGGCTCGGTTACGCCTCCGCTACCTCCTACATCTTCTTTGCGCTCATCGTTATGGTCTCCCTGGCCCAGATGTGGTTCGCGAAGCGGAAGGACTCCTGACATGGCTACTGCAACTGCTCCGGCGCCCGCCTCCGAAACCCGTCCGGCGGACGAACCCGCCCTCTCCCGCCGGGCCCGTGCCCGGGCGCAGAAAAAGCGGGAAGCCGAACACCTGCGCAGCCTGACCCTGGGCCCCGGCCGCAAGGGACGGGTGGCGGCATACGCGGTGGTGGCGGTGCTCGCGCTCCTGTGGGCCGTGCCCCTGCTGTGGGCCGTGCTGTCCTCTTTCAAGGCGGAGGCGGATGTTTCCGCCGCGCCACTGAAGTTCTGGCCGGACAGCGGCTGGACGGCGGAGGCCTACCGCAGCGTGCTGGCGGCCGGCGACATCCCGCTTTGGATCTGGAACTCGGTGCTGGTTTCCACCATCGTCACCGTGGTGACCGTAACCATTTCCGCTATGGCGGCCTACGCGTTCTCCCGGCAGAAGTTCCGCGGCCGCAAGTGGCTCTTCGGCCTCACCGTTGCTGCGATCATGGTGCCGCCGCAGATCCTGATCGTGCCGCTGTTTGACCAGATGATCGCCCTGCGCCTGTCCGACACGCTGCTGGGCGTGGCCCTGCCGCAGGTGGTGATGCCGCTGATGGTCATTGTCATGAAGAACTTCTTCGACCAGATTCCCGTGGAGCTGGAGGAAGCGGCCCGCCTGGACGGCGCCGGCGATTTCCGGGTGTTCTTCGCAGTGGTCTTGCCGCTGTCCCGCTCCATCATCACGGCCGTTTCGATCTTCGTGTTCATCAGCGCCTGGAACAACTTCCTGTGGCCGTTCATCGTGACCAATTCCCCGGACATCATGACCATTCCCGTGGGACTGGGTACCGTGAAGAATGCCTACGGGGTGCAGTACGCCTCCGAGATGGCCAGTGCAATGATCGGTGCGCTGCCGCTGCTGATTGTCTTTATGCTCTTCCAGCGCCATATCATCAGGGGCTTCGCCACATCCGGTATGGGAGGCCAGTAAGTGTCCAGCAAGTCCCCAACGGTGCAGGGAACTGCGCCGCTGCCCATCGTGCACCGCCGGCACCAGCTCGCCGACGGCCGCGAGTCGCTGTTCTTCACCGACCGCGGCGGCCAGCCGGTGGAGGCCGTCTCCGACGCACGCCCGCTGGACCCCCGCTCCGGCAACGGCGAGGTGCGCTTTGACCGGCTGACCGGGGAATGGGTTGCCGTGGCCGCACACCGGCAGGCCCGGACCTACCTGCCGCCGGCCGACCAGTGCCCGCTGTGCCCCACCACCCCGGAACGCATGTCCGAAATCCCCGCTGCGGATTTCGACGTCGTGGTCTTCGAAAACCGGTTCCCTTCGCTGGGCCCGGCGCTGGGCACCCTGCCCGTGCAGGGGGAAGCGGAGGAACGGGAGCTCTGGGGCCGGCCTGCCCCCGCCTACGGCCGCTGCGAAGTGGTGGTCTTCACGCCCGAGCACACCGGATCCTTCGCCTCGCTGACCACCACCCGCGCCCGCACCGTGGTGGAAGCCTGGGCCCAGCGCACCGAGGAGCTCTCCGCGCTGCCCGGCATCCGGCATGTGTTCCCCTTCGAGAACCGCGGCCAGGACATCGGCGTTACGCTGCACCATCCGCACGGGCAGATCTATGCCTATCCCTACGCTGCACCGCACGCCGCCCGGCTGGCCGAACGCTCCCGCCGGCATCTGGCTGAACACGGCCGCCCCCTGATGGGTGAGCTGCTGCGTGACGAGTCCGAGGCGGGGGACCGGATGGTGTTTGCCGGCGAGCACTTCTCCGCCTTCGTGCCTTACGCTGCCCGTTGGCCGCTGGAAATCCACCTGGTGCCGCACAGGCAGGTTCCGGACCTGGCCACGCTGACCGGGGAGGAGCGGGACGAGCTGGCCGAGGTCTACCTGGACCTGCTCCGGCGGGTGGACGGGCTGTATGAAACACCCACCCCGTACATTTCCGCCTGGCATCAGACCCCGGTGAGCCGCGAGGACCGGGAGGCGGGCTGGCTGCACCTGCAGCTGACCAGTCCGCGACGGGCCGAGGACAAATTGAAGTTCCTTGCCGGCTCGGAAGCGGCCATGGGGGCGTTTATCAACGACACGACGGCGGAACAGACCGCCGCGCGGCTTCGGGAGGTCCGGGTATGAGCACCACCACCGACACCCTGCAGGACCGCGCCTCTGCGCTGGCACGCCGGTTCGAGGAGGTTTTCGGGGAGCAGGCCGACGGCGTCTGGCGGGCTCCGGGGCGGGTCAACCTGATCGGGGAGCACACGGACTACAACAACGGTTTTGTCCTGCCCTTCGCGATCGACCGCAGCGCCCTGGTCGCGGTGCGGCTGCGCCGGCCGGGCCGGGATCCGGAGAATGAGGCCGACGCCGTCCGGCTGGCCTCCACGTATGCGCAGAAGGGTAGGGGACTCTCCCGTGCGGAGTTCTCCACGGGCGGACTGGCGCCGGGGGCCACCGGCGGATGGGAGTCCTATCCGGCCGGGGTGGTGTACGCCCTGGCACAGCGGGCTGGAGTGTCCGTTCCGGGTTTTGACCTGCTGCTGGATTCCACCGTGCCGGTCGGCGCCGGGCTGTCCTCCTCGCATGCCGTGGAGGTGGCGGTGATCGTGGCCCTCAATGACCTGCTGGGACTCGGCCTGGACCGGCCGGAAATGGCCCGGCTGACCCAGTACGCGGAAAACGAATACGTGGGCGCACCCACCGGCATCATGGACCAGTCCGCCTCGCTTATGGGCGAGGAGGGCGGAGCGCTGTTCCTGGATTGCCGCAGCCTGGACGCCGAGATCGTGCCGCTGCCGTTGGTGGAGCACTCCCTGGCGGTGCTGGTGATGGATACTCGGGTGGCGCACAGCCATTCCGACGGCGGCTACAGCGCCCGGCGCGAGGCCTGCGAACGCGGTGCCGCCGCCCTGGGGGCTGCCTCGCTGCGGGATGTGCCAACCGGTGCAGACCTGTCCGGGCTGGAGGATGAGGTGAGGCGCCGGGTGCGGCACGTGCTGGGGGAGAACCAGCGGGTGCTCGACACTGTGGCGAAGCTCCGTGCCGGTGCGGTGGATGGCATCGGCGGGCTGCTGACCGCCTCCCACCTTTCCCTGCGGGATGACTTTGAGGTGTCCTGCCCCGAACTGGACCTGGCCGTGGATGCCGCGCTTGCCGCCGGCGCCCTCGGTGCACGGATGACCGGCGGCGGATTCGGCGGATCCGCCATTGCGCTGGTCCGGCAGGATGACGAAGAGACGGTCCGCGCGGCCGTCTTGGCGGCCTTCGCGGAAAAGGGCTTCAAGGAGCCGGCCCTGTTTACGGTCCTGCCGGCCGACGGCGCCGGGCGGGTTGCCGCAGAAGAGTCCTGAGCACTCACATAACAAAAGCGGCCCCAGCACGGGAGCCGCTTTTGTTATGTCTGCGCGGAAGGTAAGGGATTCGAACCCTTGGTACGGGGTTACCGCACACTGGTTTTCAAGACCAGCTCCATCGGCCGCTCGGACAACCTTCCTCACTATGTAGTCTGGCAGAAGGGATGAAATCACCAAAATTCCCTAAACCTGGAAGGACAGCATGAAAGCCATCGTTATTGGAACACCCGGCGGACCGGAAGCACTGGAACTGCAGGATGTTCCTGCACCTGAGGCCGGACCGGGAGAGGTGCTGATCGACGTCATCGCCGCCGGCCTGAACCGGGCCGACGTGATGCAGCGCCAGGGCCACTATCCGGTGCCCGCCGGCGCGCCGGAATATCCCGGCCTGGAAGTCTCCGGGCGCATTGCCGCCCTGGGTGAAGGTGTGGACGGTCCCGCCGTCGGCACCGAAGTGGTTGCCCTGCTGTCCGGCGGGGGCTATGCCGAGCAGGTAGCCGTTCCGGCCGGGCAGGTGCTGCCTCTCCCGGACGGCTTCGACGCCGTCACCGCCGCCTCGCTCCCCGAAACGGCAGCCACGGTCTTCTCCAACCTCTTTATGGCCGCAGCGGTCCAGGAGGGGGAGTACGTCCTGATCCATGGTGCCACGGGCGGCATCGGCACCATGGCCATCCAGATGGTCGCCGCCTTCGGTGCCGTGCCGGTGGTGACCGCCGGTTCCGCGGAAAAGCTGGAACTGGCCCGGTCCCTCGGCGCGAAGGTGCTCATCAACTACAAGGAACAGGATTTCGTCGAAGCAGTGCGCGAAGCCACCGGCGGTCACGGTGCCGACGTGATCCTGGACGTGGTGGGCGCCAAGTACCTGCAGAAGAACCTGGACGCGCTCGCCGTCGCCGGCCGCCTGGTCATCATCGGACTGCAGGGCGGAACCAAGGCCGAGCTGAACCTGAACCAGCTCATGACCAAGCGCGCCGCGGTCATCGGCACCACCCTGCGCGGCCGCCCGGTGGAGGAAAAGAGCGCCATCATGCAGGCCGTGGGCGAGTACGTCTGGCCGCTGCTGGTCTCCGGCCAGATTCGCCCGTTGGTGGACCGGACCTTCCCGCTGGCCGAGGCTGCCGCCGCCCACGAGTACTTCGATTCCGGGCAGCACACGGGCAAGATCCTGCTCACCATGTAGCGGACTGCGCAGCACCTGCACGGAACAATAACGGCGGCCGCACTGAGGTGTGGCCGCCGTTACATATAGCTGTGACGCGCAACTCACCCGCTGGTAATCTCTAGGGGCAGGGTCACTCCCTGCCCCACCGGTTTAACTGTCGACGAAGACAAGCCACCGCAGACAAAGGGATCATCATGAGCGAGAACCATCGGCGTCGGGCCGAGACTGAAAGAACAGCGGACGGCGACGTCCTTGAACAGGACCCGGCGCTGCCGCCGGTGGCCGTGGATCCGGAAGTCCTCGCGGCGGAAGACCGACGCTGGACGCCCGGAAAAATCGCACTCTGGGCCGGTATCGCCCTGCTCGGAGGACTCAGCTGGACCATGCTGGCCGTGGTGCGCGGGGAGACGGTCAACGCCATCTGGTTCGTGTTCGCCGCCGTGTGCACGTACTTCATCGGCTACCGCTTCTACTCCAAGCTCATTGAAGCCAAGCTCCTGAAGCCCAATGACCGCCGGGCCACCCCGGCCGAGTATCGGGCCGACGGCAAGGACTACGCCGCCACGGACCGCCGGGTGCTCTACGGGCACCACTTCGCCGCCATCGCCGGCGCCGGGCCCCTGGTGGGTCCCGTCCTGGCCGCGCAGATGGGCTACCTGCCCGGAACCATCTGGATCATTGTCGGCGTGGTCCTGGCCGGCGCCGTGCAGGACTACCTCGTGATGTTCTTCTCCATGCGCCGCGGCGGACGCTCCCTCGGCCAAATGGCCCGGGACGAACTGGGGCTGATCGGCGGCACCGCCGCGCTGATCGCCACCCTGGTCATCATGATCATCATCGTGGCCATCCTCGCCCTGGTGGTGGTGAATGCCCTGGCCGAGAGCCCGTGGGGTGTCTTCTCCGTCAGCATGACCATCCCCATTGCACTCTTTATGGGCGTCTACCTGCGCTTCCTGCGGCCGGGCAAGGTCACCGAGGTCTCCATCATCGGTTTCGTCCTGCTGCTCGCTGCCATCATCGCCGGCGGCTGGATTGCCGACACTCCGCTGGGCGACGCCCTGACCCTGGAACCGGTCACCATTGCCTGGGGCATCATCATCTACGGCTTCATCGCCGCCGTGCTGCCGGTCTGGCTGCTGCTGGCACCGCGTGACTACCTCTCCACCTTCATGAAGGTGGGCACCATCGTGATGCTGGCCGTTGCCATCATCATCGTCCGTCCGGAAATCAGCGTGCCGGCGGTCAGCGAATTCGCCAGCCGGGACAACGGCCCGGTGGTCGCAGGACCGCTGTTCCCGTTCCTGTTCGTCACCATTGCCTGCGGCGCCCTCTCCGGCTTCCACGCCCTGATCTCCTCCGGCACCACCCCGAAAATGCTGGAAAAGGAACGCCAGACCCGGTTCATCGGATACGGCGGCATGCTGATGGAGTCCTTCGTGGCCATCATGGCCCTGGTGGCGGCCATCTCCATTGACCGCGGCATCTACTTCGCCATGAACGCCTCCGCCGGCGCCACTGGCGGCACTGTGGAGGGTGCGGTCGCCTTCGTGAACAGCCTGGGCCTGGCCGGCGTGAACCTCACCCCGGACATGCTCAGCTCGCTGGCATCGGATGTGGGCGAAGAATCCATTGTGTCCCGCACAGGCGGAGCCCCCACCCTCGCCGTCGGGCTGGCAACCATCATGCACTCGCTGATCGGCGGGCCGTCGATGATGGCGTTCTGGTACCACTTCGCCATCATGTTCGAGGCCCTGTTCATCCTCACCGCCGTCGACGCCGGCACCCGGGTAGCCCGGTTCATGCTGCAGGATTCCATCGGCAACTTCGCCCCGAAGTTCAAGGACATGTCCTGGCGACCCGGGGCGTGGATCTGTACGGCCATCATGGTGGCCGGCTGGGGGTCGATCCTGATCATGGGGGTCACGGATCCGCTGGGCGGAATCAACACCCTCTTCCCGCTCTTCGGCATCGCCAACCAGCTGCTGGCCGCCATTGCACTGGCGGTCTGCATGGCGATCATTGCCAAGAAGAACGCCTTCAAGTGGCTGTGGATCGTGGCGCTTCCGCTGGCCTTCGCCGCGGTGGTGACCATTACGGCGTCGTTCTACAAGATTTTCTCGCCGGTTCCCGCGGTTGGTTACTGGGCGAACCACGAGGCGTTCCAAGCGGCCCTGGCCGAAGGGAAAACAAGCTTCGGCACGGCCAAGACGGTGGAAGCCATGGAAGCCGTGGTGCGCAACACGCTGATCCAGACCACGCTCTCGGTGGTGTTTGTGACCCTGGCGATCATCGTCATCATCACGGCGATCATCGCCACCATCAGGTCCTACCGCTCCGGCGGCGCCCCCAGCGCCGAGGACCCGGCGGCTCCGTCCCGGACCTTCGCACCCGCCGGGTTCCTTGCAACCCCGGCGGAGAAGGAGATCCAGGCCCAGTGGGATGCTCTGCCGGCTGCGGAGCGGCCGGCAAGGAAGGCAGCGCACTCATGAGTGCCGCGATTGCAGTGAAGCAGGGCGTGCACAGCCTCGTCCGGTTTTTCCGTGACGTGATGGGGGAGGACGCGTACCGCAAGTACACGGACTTCCACGCGGCGTCCGGCTGCACCTCGCCGCTGATGAGCGAGCGGGAATTCTGGCGGGACAAGATGGACCGGCAGGACGCAAACCCGCAGGGCCGCTGCTGCTAGCTTCGGCATCCGGTTTCCTAACGACGGCGGCGCTGCAGGCGGATTCATCTCCGCCTGCCGCGCCGCCGCCGTTTCTCCGGTGGTTAAACCGCGGGGACAAGCCCCAAACGCGGCTTGCCAAGGGGCAACTATGACCAACCGTGAGAGCATTAATGCCATGACTGAACAGAACGGATCCTCCGACCGCCCAGATGCGGCCTCGGACGCCGGTGTCACGTCAGAGACGCATCCCGGCCACACCCCCGGCACGGTGCCCGACGGGCCAGAGCAGGACCGGACCGAAGACCACGGGACCGAGCAGCACGGGGCCGAACATGCCGCCCCCGCCGAAGGCACCGCCGTCGACCACCCGGCGGAGGGCGCCGTCGATCACCCTGCCGAAGCGTCCAAGAACCGCGGCAAGCCCGCGAAGCTCAACGAGTTGGTTGATGAACCGGCCAAGGTGATGCGGATCGGCACCATGATCAAGCAGCTGCTGGAGGAAGTGCGGAACGCACCCCTGGATGACGCCGCCCGCAACCGGCTGGCGGAAATCCACGCCCGTTCGCTGCGCGAGCTGGAAGACGGGCTCGCCCCGGAACTGGTGAACGAACTGCACCGGATCAACCTGCCGTTCCTGGACGAAGCCACCCCCACAGATGCCGAACTGCGGATTACCCAGGCGCAGCTCGTGGGCTGGCTTGAAGGACTGTTCCGCGGCATCCAGACGGCCATCGCCGCCCAGCAGACAGCCAACCAGATGGGCCGGCTGCAGTTGCGCCAGCTGCCGCCGGGCACCATGCTGGCACCGGGAGTTGTTATTGGAGACGACGGGGAACCGCGCCGCGCGCAGGGCCCCCAAGGGACGGGCAGCCCGCGGCAGGAACCGCAGTCGGGCCCCGGCCAGTATCTGTAGTAGGACGTAGATGGTACTTTTTGCAGCCGCCCGGCAGGGGCGGAAGGATGACGCGGAACTCGGCAAGGGTGTGTGGCGCCGTGCCCATGACCGTTTCACCCGGGGGCTGGACCGCTATTACCAGATGCTCGAGGGCGTGGATGATGACGCCATCTACAACGAGCTGGTCACCGTAGCCAACGAACTCGCAGCGCTGCTGCCGCGGATCCGCGCAGTGTGCACCCGGGCGCAGCTGCTGCTGCCGAGCACCGGCCAGAACATCCCCGGAGCAATGACCGCCGTGCACCGTGCCCTGTCCCGGAGCGGAAACTCGCTGGCAGCGGCGGCAGAGGCCGCAGCCATGTCCCGGCTGGAGGGCGAACGCTGGGGCATCGCCTCGGCCAACCTCGCGAATGTCCGACGCCGGGCAGAGCTGGTGGGTGAGGACGTCGCCGAGGCTGAACGGGCCCTGGCTGCCGCCGAAAGTAATTAGAGAGCCAAAATACTTCACCAAAGCGGGAATACGTTACGGCCGGTTTCGCGGTGAGCTTATCCGCTTTGCCATCCGCCGGTGCCGGACAAGGATGAGACCATGACTACATCACCGGTTCTGACTTTTAATGACGGCAACACCATTCCCCAGCTCGGCTACGGCGTGTGGCAGGTTGAGGACGAGGTGGCCGAAAAGGTAGTGGGACAGGCCTTCGAGGTTGGCTACCGCCACATCGATACGGCCAAGATCTACGGCAACGAGGCCGGCGTGGGCCGTGCCATTGCCGCCACGTCCGTTCCCCGTGAAGACATGTTCATCACCACCAAGGTGTGGAACGCGGACCAGGGCTACGAAGAGACCCTGAAGGCCTTCGATGCCTCCATGGAGCGCCTGGGCCTGGAAACCCTGGACCTGTACCTGATCCACTGGCTGCAGCCGAAGCAGAACAAGTACGTGGACACCTGGAAGGCACTGGTCGAGCTGCAGAAGCAGGGCCGGGTAAAGTCCATCGGCGTCTGCAACTTCACCAAGGAAGCCCTGCAGGAAATCATCGACGCCACCGGCGTGGTTCCTGTCCTGAACCAGGTGGAAACCCACCCGTACCTGAACCAGGCCGATCTGCGCGCCTTCGAGGCCGAGCACAACATCCTGCACGAGTCCTGGTCCCCGCTGGGCTCCGGCAAGGGCCTGCTCGAAGATCCCAAGCTGGTGGAGATTGCCGCGAAGTACGACGGCGCCACCCCGGCCCAGGTGGTCATCGCCTGGCACCTGGCCCTGGGCAGCATTGTGATTCCCAAGTCCGTGACGGAGTCCCGGATCCGGGAAAACTGGGAAGCGCTGAACCTGAAGCTCAGCGATGAGGACATCGAAGCCATCAACGCGCTGGACAACGGCACCCGTTACGGCGCCGACCCGGCCACGGCCGACTTCGCCTAATAGCGGTCGACACGTAAAAGGCGCGCACCCTGCAGGGTGCGCGCCTTTTGGCGTTAAGGACCGCTGCCTAGGCTGCCACGGGGTCCAGCGGGGCGCGGACCGGCCAGTCCTGGCCCTCGAGGATGACCTGGGCGCAGCTGCCGGTATTTATGTTGACCACGATCGGTGCCAGCAGGTTCACGGTGGTGCCCTCCAAGGTTGGGTTCGCCACCACCAGCACGGCGGCATCTGCGGAGGTTTCCAGTTCCAGCTGATGACGCTGTTCATCCGTGATTTCCGGATGGTAGTCGGGCAGGTAGACGGAGGCGTCCAGGACGTACAGCCGGGCGCTGCCGCCGGTGCCGGAAGCGCTGAGGGCAAACAGCCCCGCCGCGCCGTCGATCTCCTCGAGATCGAAGTGCACCTCCGGAGCCAGCCCCGGCGGCGGCGCCAGGAACGTCAGGCCGGTGCTCATCGCAGGAAGTCCATCAGGGTGGGCTGCAGTGCCTTGGCCGTGACCGCCAAGGCGGACTGGTAGGCAACTTCCTGCAGCTTCATGTCCAGGATGACCTTGGCGGTGTCCAGATCCTCAATGCCGGAGCGGCGGGATTCCAGGCTGATCGACTGGTCCGCCAGGGTGTCCTTGGCCTTGATGGTGGCGGCATGCCGCACACCGAGTGCCGAGTGCTCCATCCGGATGGTTTCGGACGCGGCATCGATCTTGCCGAGGTAGGCGCTGGTGTCCTTGTTGTCGTTCAGGTCCGCCACCAGGTTATCGACCATTTTGAAGACAGAATCATCGCCGCTGCCAAACACGGCTTCGCCGTCGGTATCAACGCGCATAAGGGTACTGCCGTCCAATCGGCGCGTAGTGGGGGTGCCGCTTCCGCTGTAGTTGTAGGAGCCTGCGGGGTCTTCGGTGAACGCCTTGCCCGTGTCCGATGTGCCCGCGAAGACGGTGCGGCCCAGGTACGTGGTGTTGGCCTCGCGCAGCAGGTCCGTCTTGAGTCCGGCCAGCTCCGTAGCCACGGCCTTGCGGTCGCTGGGGGACATGGTGCCGGTGGTCGCGCTGATCGCCAGGTCCTTGATGCGTCCCATGATTTTGGTGGTGTTGCTCAGGGCGCTGTCGGTGACGGTATGCCAGCCGTCGGCGTCGCTGACGTTGGACGCGTACTGGGCATTGGCACGGATCTCGGAGCGCACCTTCATGGCGTTGGCGGTGCCGATCGGATCGTCGGAGGGACGGGCAATGGCTGCGGAGGAGGTGACCTGCTCCTGCAGCTTGGCCATCCGGGACATGCTGGCCTGAAGGTTCATCTGGGCCGTCCGGGCCATGGTCTGGTTGGTGCTGCGGCTGATCACGGGGTTACCTTCCAACAATTCCGGTGCGGTTGATGAGGGTGTCCAGCATTTCGTCGATTGCGCTCATCACGCGTGCGGCGCCCTGGTAAGCGTGCTGGTACATCAGCAGGTTCACGTTTTCCTCGTCCAGGTCCACGGAGGCATTGGAAAGCTGCAGGTCCACCGCTGAGGAGGAGGCGACGTCGGCGAGGGTGGCCTGCTGCAGCTCTGCGCGGCTGAGTGAACCGGTGGCCGTGACAAATGCGCTCCAGACCTTGTCCGCGGAGCCGGCCTTCGAGCCGAGCTGGGAGATCTTATCCGCGATGCCGCCGTCCAGGGTGCCGGCACCCGGGGTGCCGGCGGCGATGCCGGAGGCATCCGTGGGGACCACCTTCAGCGTGGTGGCGGCGGGGGTGCCCACGGAGAAGAAGGCCAGACCGGTGGTGCCGGCGGTGGTGGCACCCTGGCCGTGCAGCTCGTTGACGGTGGCGGCCAACGTAGCGGCCACCTCGTTGTAGGAAGCGGCGGCACTGGCAAAGACGCCTCCGCTTGCGGCCGGAGCCAGCAGCGAGACGGCGCCGGCAATTTCGCCCTTGGTGATCCCGGCCGTGCCCGGACGGTCGGTCCACCCGACCGTGGGCGCAGTGGCATCGTCCATGGAACGGCCACCGGTCACCTGCAGGGTCCGGACGTTGGTTCCGGACACCAGCGCGTTGCCGTCGATCAGGACATCCACCATGCCGTCTGCTGATTCCCGCACCGTGGCGCCGCTTAGTGCAGCGATGGTGGTGGCAAGGGTGTTGCGCTGGTCCACCAGTTCATTGGCGGAGGCGCCGGAAGCCAGGGTGGAGCGGATGGCGCCGTTGAGGTTGGCCAGCTGCGCGGCACTGGCGTTGAGCTCGGACACCATGCTGTCCAGGCTGCCGCGGGTGCTGTTCCACTGGTCCCGCACGGCGTTGTAGCCGGTGGCGATCTGGGCCGCCACGGCGTTGGCCTCGTTCAGCAGCGCGGCGGCCGGAACATTGTCACCGGGGCTGTTCTTGACGCCCTGCCAGGCGGCGGAGAATTCCTGCAGGGCGTTGGACAGCCCGTTCTTCCCCGGCTCGTTGAAGCTGTCTTCCAGCTCGATCAGCGCGTTGGCGCGGATGGCGGAGTATCCGGCGACGGCGGCGGTGCTGCGGACCCGGGCATCGAGCTGCAGGCTGCCCAGCCGGGCGATGGAGTCCACGGACACGCCCTGGCCCACGCCGGTGCCGGTGGCGAAGCGGCCCATGGGGGCCAGAGGTGCCACGGCGGAGGTGTTCAGGCGCTGGCGGGTGTAGCCGGCCACATTGGCGTTGGCCACGTTCTGGCCCACCACGTCCAGGCCCTTACGGGCCGCGGAAAGGCCGGTGTACGCCGTGTTGAGGCCGCTGAAGGTGCTCATTGCTTAGGAGTCCTTAACGTCAGATGTTCTGGTCAACCAGCCGGGCGGCTGACGTGGGGGCGGCCGAGGTGCCGGACGCCGTATAAGTGTTGGCTTCCGGATTCAATCCGGCGAGGGTTTCCTGGGCCGAACGGGCCGCAGTGCGCAGGAACTGCTCGTTTACATCGCGCAGTTCGCGGATCTTGACGGTCAGTTCGGTCATGGCCTGCAGATGCGCATTGAAGATTTCCGTCCACGGTCCCGGGGGAGCGGCGGCCACCAGTTCACGAAGTGTTGCGTCTTCGGAGGTGCCCCATTCCTTGGCCAGCCCGGCCACAGCCACAGCCCGGCCCAGATCGGCCCCACGGAGGCGTTCGAGCACCTGCTCCACTTCACGCGTGGCATGCGTAAGCCATTTGGTTTTACCGGAGGTAAGCAGCAGTTGTTCTTCTTCGAGCTTGAACACAAGAAGTTCCAACAATTCGCGCTCCTCCCAAAGAAGCGCCGAGAGTCTCTGGGTACCCATGCCTGGCTCACCTCCTCGGTAGTGCACTGAATGTCTCTGTGAATGACTAAAGACGTCTGATTCCAGGCCCCAACCTGCGGCAAAAGTCTTCGGATCGACGTGCAAATATCAATTTGTCCGTCAAAAACCACTATCGGCCGGTTCGCCGTCAATGTTAGTGGTATGTTTCAGCTCATACGCTCACGCGTGGATACCTCAGCGGACTCAGCCACTGACCACGACGCCGGCGTGCAGCTGGGGGACAGTTGGGGGATAGTTGGGGAACAAGGGCTTGGGGGTCCAAAAATTGAATCGTACCGAACGCAATGCGCTCGTGGTGGAAAACCTGCCGCTGGTGGGCTACCTGGTATCCGAAGTCTGCGCCAAGGCCACGCACCTTTCGCGTGATGACCTCGCCTCTGCCGGTTCCATCGCCCTGATAACGTCGGCCGATTCCTTTGATCCGGATCTTGGTGTGCCGTTCGGCGCGTATGCCCGCCGCCGCATCATCGGAGCCTTTGCGGACGAGATGCGGTCCAATGACTGGGCCACCCGCTCCGCGCGGCGCCGGATCAAGGAAACCCTGGCAGTCAAGGAGACCCTGACCGCGGCCCTGGGCCGCACCCCCAACGTGGATGAGATTGCCTCCGCGCTGGGTGTGGACCGCACGGTGGCTGAAGACGCCCTGTCGGACGCGTCCCGGACGGTGTCCAGCCTGGATGAGTCCATCTCGGACTTCCTGGTGGCGGACCTGCCGTCCCCGGAGGGGTCCCTGCTGGCCACCGAGCGGCTGAAGTACCTGACCGCGGCCGTCGCCGCCCTGCCGGAGAAGATGCGGTACATCGTGGAAGAGATCTACTTCCACGACCGCACGGTCAAGGAGATCGCGGAGGAACTGGGCAGCACCCACTCGGCCGTCTCCCAGCAGCGCGCCGAAGCCGTCCGCCTGCTCCGTGACGGGCTGGGCACACATTACTCGGATGAGGGCACAGCTCCGCAGATTTCCTCGCGGATTGCCCCGGCCCGCCGCAACGCGTACCTCACCACGGTGGGGCAGAACACGGCAGGCGGAATTACCCGGCACCATCTGTCGCCGGTGCAGCCCGGGGTGGCGGCGGTTGCTGGGATGCCCGGAACCGCTGTGGGGCTGCCGGGTATTCCCGGCCGGCCGGCAGTGTTCAACCCAGCCGCTTCCTAGGGAAGCGGCAACGCGGCGGTCAATTTGGGTGAGCGCTGCCTTGTTCCTAACCCCGGTGGCCGGGACGCCGATAGCTAATGCTGCAGGCCCATGGATGGGCCTGTAAGAAACAGCCCACTCACGGAGGAACACATCATGGGTTTCACAATTGCAACAAACGTTTCATCGCTCAATGCCATGCGCAACCTGACGCTGAACCAGACGTCCCAGGCAAAGTCGGTGGAGCGTCTCTCCAGCGGCCTGCGGATCAACCGTGCAGCTGACGACGCCGCCGGCCTGTCCATCTCCGAAGGCCTGAAGAACCAGGTTTCCGGCCTGCAGGTTGCCGGGCGCAACGCCCAGGATGGCATCAGCCTCATCCAGACCGCTGAAGGCGCCCTGACCGAGGTTCACAACATCATGAACCGCATGCGTGACCTGGCGGTTCAGTCCTCGAACGATACGAACAACACCGCGTCGCGCACGGCCATCCAGTCGGAAGTTACCGCACTGAGCTCGGAGCTGACGCGTATCAGCACCTCGACCAACTTCAACGGCATCCAGCTGCTTGGACCGGGGACGGATGCCACTGCCGATCCTTTCCCTGGCACTTTGAAGATCCAGGTGGGTGCGGATGCTTCCGATACCATCGACATCACATTGGCGAATGTTGCAGCAACACTCACGACCCTGGCCGGCACGGGCGCAACCGCCCTCAGTGTCAGCACGCAGGCCGGTGCCACGGCGGCCATCACCGCCCTGGATACGGCTATTGCCAGCACGTCCAGCCAGCGCGCAACCCTGGGTGCACAGCAGAACCGCCTGGAGTCCACCGCCCGCACCATCGCGGTGTCCGTGGAGAACCTCTCCTCGGCCAACTCGCGGATCCGTGACACGGACATGGCAGCGGAAATGGGCAGCTTCACCAAGTCCCAGATCCTCTCCCAGGCCGCTACTGCCATGCTGGCCCAGGCGAACCAGATGAACTCCGGCGTTATGCAGCTCCTGCAGTAGCAGATCGGGCATCACCGGATTCATCAGCAGTAAAGCAACGGTAGGAAATGGGTTGGTTGTAAGGAGTAGGAATACTCCCGGCGGCCGGCCCATTTCCTGTCTGCAGGGACTGAAGCAGCCGGATCATTTTCCTGCTCCGGCTAACCCCACTGCCCGGCGCGCCGATAGCTAATGGTGCAGGCCCATGGATGGGCCTGTAAGAAACAGCCCACTCACGGAGGAACACATCATGGGTTTCACAATTGCAACAAACGTTTCATCGCTCAATGCCATGCGCAACCTGACGCTGAACCAGACGTCCCAGGCGAAGTCGGTGGAGCGTCTCTCCAGCGGCCTGCGGATCAACCGTGCAGCTGACGACGCCGCCGGCCTGTCCATCTCCGAAGGCCTGAAGAACCAGGTTTCCGGCCTGCAGGTTGCCGGGCGCAACGCCCAGGATGGCATCAGCCTCATCCAGACCGCTGAAGGCGCCCTGACCGAGGTTCACAACATCATGAACCGCATGCGTGACCTCGCGGTTCAGTCCTCGAACGATACGAACAACGAGGCCTCCCGTACGGCCATCCAGTCGGAAGTCGACGCGCTGAGCGAGGAGCTGACCCGTATCAGCACCTCGACCAACTTCAACGGCATCCAGCTGCTGGGCCCGAGCGCTGATGCTACTCCTGTGGCTCAGGCGGCGACCCTGAAGATCCAGGTGGGTGCGGATGCTTCCGACACCATCGACATCACTCAGGCCAACGTTGCCACCACCCTCACCGGGCTGGCCACGCTGGACGTCACCTCCCAGACGGGTGCCACGGCGGCCATCACTGCCCTGGATACGGCTATCGCCACCACGTCCAGCCAGCGCGCAACCCTGGGTGCACAGCAGAACCGGCTGGAGTCCACCGCACGCACCATCGCGGTGTCCGTGGAGAACCTCTCCTCGGCCAACTCGCGTATCCGCGACACGGATATGGCAGCGGAAATGGGCAGCTTCACCAAGTCCCAGATCCTCTCCCAGGCCGCTACCGCCATGCTGGCCCAGGCGAACCAGATGAACTCCGGCGTTATGCAGCTCCTGCAGTAGCAGATCGGGCATTACCGGATTCATCAGCAGTAAGAACCACCAGCAGTAACCGCAGAACCGGCAGGTGAATGGTCGCTGGCGGCGGGGAAACATGACTTGGACCTCACGCTTCCCGCCGCCAGCCCATTCCCTGCCTTCTGTTTACGAATCGGGAAGCGCAAAGTTTTTCCAAGGATTGCTAACACCCACCCTGTGACCGCCGATAGATAGTGGTGCAGGCCCATGGAAGGGCCGGTAGGTACAGCCCACTCACGGAGGAACACATCATGGGTTTCACAATCGCAACAAACGTTTCGTCGCTCAATGCCATGCGCAACCTGACGCTGAACCAGAGCGCACAGGCCAAGTCGGTGGAGCGTCTCTCCAGCGGCCTGCGCATCAACCGTGCAGCCGACGACGCCGCCGGCCTGTCCATCTCCGAAGGCCTGAAGAACCAGGTCTCCGGCCTGACCCAGGCTGGCCGCAACGCGCAGGACGGCATCAGCCTCATCCAGACCGCTGAAGGCGCCCTGACCGAGGTTCACAACATCATGAACCGCATGCGTGACCTGGCAGTCCAGTCCGCAAACGATACGAACAACACCGCGTCGCGCACGGCCATCCAGTCCGAAGTCAAGGCGCTGAGTGACGAGCTGACCCGTATCAGCACCTCGACCAACTTCAACGGCATCAAGCTGCTCAATAACTCGGCCGGCACGCTCGTGACCGCCCCCGGCGCGCCCGCGGGTGACCCCGGAACCGCCACGCTGAAGATCCAGGTCGGTGCGGATGCTTCCGACACCATCGACATCACACTTGCCAATGTGACAAGCACTATCGCCCCGCTGGCAGCCCTGAACGCGAGCACTCAGACCGGGGCTACCACGGCCATCGGCCTGCTGGACACGGCTATTGCCGCTACGTCCAGCCAGCGCGCCACCCTGGGTGCTCAGCAGAACCGCCTGGAGTCCACCGCCCGCACCATCGCGGTGTCCGTGGAGAACCTCTCCTCGGCCAACTCGCGGATCCGTGACACGGACATGGCAGCGGAAATGGGCAGCTTCACCAAGTCCCAGATCCTCTCCCAGGCCGCTACTGCCATGCTGGCCCAGGCGAACCAGATGAACTCCGGCGTTATGCAGCTCCTGCAGTAGCAGATCGGGCATCACCGGATTCATCAGCAGTAACCGTATGACTGGCAGGTGAATGGCCGCTGGCGGCGGGGAAACATGACTTGGACCTCACGCTTCCCGCCGCCAGCCCATTCCCTGCCTTCTGCTTGTCACCCGCACCACCAGCAGGACCTTTCCAGCAGGACTTCTCAAGGAGCATTTCATGGCGCTAGGCATTGACGGGCTGATCAGTGGCATCGACACCACCGCCATGATCGCTGACCTGATGAAGATTGAAGCGCGCCCCCAGGCCCTCCTGAAGCAGAAGGTGCAGTCCAACCAGCTTTTTGTCACAGCGCTGCAGAACCTGAATACCAAGGTCGCCTCCCTGGCCGACGCCGCTGCCAAGGTTGCCAAAGCCGGCGGCACGGACCGCTACGCCGCCGTCACAGGTTCCCCTACCGTGAAGGCAACCACGAAGGCCGGTGCAGCCGCCGGGTCGCTGGACATTACCGTCAACAAGTTGGCCACGGCCCAGGTTTCCCTGTCCGGTGCCATGGCCGCCTGGCCCAACGGGGACGCATTGTCGATCTCCGCGAATGGCACCATTACGGAACTGGACACCGCAGGCAAGAGCCTGGACGAAGTCATCAGCACCGTCAATAAGGCCAACCTGGGCGTCACCGCAGTCAAGATCGCTGCCGGCAGCGTGGACGGTGTTGCCCAGTACCGGATGCAGTTCACTGCGGCCGCCACCGGTGCGGCAGGAGCTTTCACCGTCTCCCATAACGGCACCGATCTGGGCGCCATCCGGGCCGGATCCGATGCCGAAGTCACCCTCTGGGCCGGCGTCCCCGGGGCGGAAACCAAGATCACCTCCGCCACCAATACCTTCGCCGACCTCATGCCCGGTGTCGATATCACCGTCTCTGCCGTGTCTGCAGAGCCCGTCACCATTGCGGTCAGCCGGGACAGCAAGGCAATTGCTGACGTCGCGGCCGGACTGGTCTCCAGCCTCGCGGATGTCTTCAGCTACATTGACCGAAACTCCACGGTCAGCGTCAACACGTCCGACGGCACCACCAAGGCCGAAGGAGGAGTCTTCACCGGAGACTCCTCCATCCGCGCACTCAAGCAGTCCATCATGGACGCCGCCACCGGCGCGCTGAACGGAAAGTCCCCGTCGGAAATCGGCATCACCATCACCAAGTACGGCACGGTGGAGTTCGACGCGGAGAAGTTCACGGCAGCCCTCGCGGACGATCCGGAAAACACCCAGGCAGCGCTCCAGGCCATTGCCGGCCGCATTGAATCCGCCGGTAAGGTCGCCTCGGACAAGTACGACGGAACCATCACCAAGCGGATCACCGGGCAGGAGTCCACGGTCCGTGACCTTAACAGCCAGATTGCGGACTGGGACCGCCGCCTCGCCTCACGCGAATCCACCCTGAAGCTGGTCTGGACCAACCTGGAAGTGAAGCTGGGCGCGCTCAACAGCCAGATGGACTGGCTCACCGGCCAGCTGGACTCCCTCTCCGCCTCCTCCTTCTCGAGTAAGAAGTGACCGTGAACTACGGACTCGCCGCCAAGCGGGCGGAATACGCCCGCAACGCCGTGCTCTCTGCCTCACCCGCCCGCCTGCTGACCATGCTCTACGACCGCTTGCTGCTGGATCTGGCCCGCGCCGAAGAAGCACAGCAGAACGCCAACTGGCAGGTGGCCTCCGAAAACCTGCTCCACGCGCAGAGCATCATCACCGAATTGCTGGGCACGCTGAAGACCGACGTGTGGGAGGGCGGGGAGAACCTGCACGCCATCTACACGTACTCCCTGTCCAAGTTGCTGAACGCCAACATTGACCGGGATCCGAAGCTGACCCGGGAGTGCATCGACCTGCTGGAACCGATCCGCGCCGCTTGGCACGAAGCTGCCGCACAGCTTCCCGTTACCGGCGCAACACCGGCAGCCAACACCACTCCGGGCGGGGTCCTCGGTGTCGGCTGAATCCGCAGAGCCCTACCGCAGTCCCGAAGACCTGGCAAACTTCGTGCTCTGGGAAACCGTCCTGACCCAGCTCGAAGACAACCTGGAATCCTTCCTGGAAGGCAGGTCCGTCACGGAACAGGCGCGGGAGGTAGCCTCCGACTGGGAGCCGCCGGCGGAACTGGGTCCGCTGCCGGAAGCCCTCATCACGCGGGCCCGGCTGCTGTCCAAGGCCCAGTCCCGCGCCTACGCGCAGCTGCGCAACGAGTCCCGGACCAACCGCAAGCAGAGCATGCTGATCCGCAGCGTGCCGGGCCCGGCGTCGTCGGCCGTGTACCTGGAAGTGGACGGATAAACGAAGAAATAGGAAGTTTACTTATTTCTTCTATATCGCATACTTGCAGAAATCAAAAAAATTACTTGAATAATCGCTTACGCCTCCTGCGTAATTGCCGATAACAACCAATGAGCATGGATAGCTCACGCAACAGGCCACGGATCGGCCGCACTGTCCCTTTAGCGAGAACTGGGTTCCACCGTGTTCGATTCCGTTTCCTCCATTGCACTGCAAAGTGCCCTGGATGGCCTTGCCCTGCGGCAGCGGGCCATCGCGAACAACATCGCCAATGTGAATACTCCCGGCTACCAGGCCCAGCGCGTCAGTTTTGAAGACGCCCTCGCCAAATCGGTGAAAGCCGGCAACGGAGCGGCCGCCGCCACCACCGCGCGTTCCCTGGAACCCACCCGGCTGGACGGCAGCAACGTCAACCTGGACACGGAAACCCTGTCCAACATCGACACCGTGCTGCGCTACCAGTTCGCCACCCAGGCTGTTGGCGGAGAGGCCAACTCCCTCCGCACTGCCATGAGGACCAACTAATGACTTTTGATGCCATCGGCATTGCCGCCACCGGCCTGACCACCCACCGCAAGTGGCTGGACGCCGTCTCCGACAACCTGGCCAACGCCAACAACGTCTCCAGCACCGACGGCTCCGCCTTCCAGGCCCGCTATGTGGTGGCCCAGGAAGGCGCGGAGGGCACCGGCGTCTACGTGTCCGGCGTGCAGTACGGCGACGCCGAGGGCCGTATGGTCTACCAGCCGGACCATGCCCTGGCCGACGCCGAGGGGTACGTCCGCTACCCGGACATCGACCTGTCCGAACAGATGGGCAACCTGATCCTTGCCCAGCGCGGCTACGAAGCCAACGCCGCCGTGGTTGACCGTGCCAAGAGCACTTACGAAGCAGCACTGCAGATTGGACGCTCCTAATGCCCGTTCCCGCCATCGCCGCCGTCAGCGGCACCACGCCCACGGCGTACGTAGAGGCGGCCGTCCCGGCCGTTTCCACGGACGGCTCGGCCTTCGGGGCGTCGCTTACCGGGGCCGTGGACAACGTGACCGAACTGCAGTCCACATCCAAGAAGCTGGCCGTGCAGGCCGTCACCGGAGACCTGGATGACATCCACGCCGCCACCATCGCCTCCACCCGGGCGTCGCTGACCCTGGAACTGGTGGCAGCCGTACGGAACAAGGGCGTTGACGCGTTCAACGAGATTATGAGGATGCAGGCCTGATGCCTCCCGCGATGAACGCGATGGCCGGCCGCGTAGGGTCCACCATCCGCGAGTTCACCCTCGCCCAAAAGACAATCGCCATCATCGGTATTGCCGTGGTGGGCCTCGGCATTGCCCTGCTGGCCTCCTGGCTGACGAAGCCGTCCTACACCCCGCTGTTCTCCGGACTGCAGGCCGAGGACGCCAACGCCATTGTGGAGCAGCTCAAGACCGACGGCGTGCCCTACGAAATTGCCGCAGGCGGCGGAACCATCATGGTTCCCGAGGAAAAGGTCTACGACCAGCGGCTCAAGGCTGCCGGCGCCGGACTGCCCTCCGAATCCACCGGCGGCTACTCCCTGCTTGATGACATGGGGGTCACCTCCTCCGAGTTCCAGCAGACCGTGACCTACAAGCGGGCCCTGGAAGGCGAAATCGCCAAGACCGTGGCCGCCATCGACGGCGTCAAGAACGCCTCCGTACAGCTGGCCATCCCCGAGGACACAGTGTTCGTCTCGGAAAAGAAGGATCCCACCGCGTCCGTGTTCATCGAAACCGCCAGCGGCAGCTCACTCAGCGCCGACCAGGTGCAGGCCATTGTGCATCTGACCTCCGCGTCGGTGGACGGCATGCAGGCCACCGACGTGGCCGTCATCGACGCCAAGGGCACCGTGCTCTCCGCCGTCGGGATGGGTGCCACCGGCTCCGCGGATAAGCAGGCCACCGACTACGAACAGCGGGTCACCGCCTCCGTGCAGTCCATGCTGGACCGCGTGGTGGGACCCGGCAACGCCACCGTGGCCGTGGCCGCGGACATGAGCTACGAATCCGCCAACCGGGTGGAAGAGTCCTTCACCGCACCGCAGGACACCCCGGCCCTGAACGAGTCCACCAGCACCGAGGAATACACCGGCGGCAACGGCAACACGGCCGCCGGCATCCTGGGCCCGGACAACATCGCCGTGCCCAACGGTACCAACGACGACGGCTCCTTCCGCTCCGAAACCAGCACCAAGAACAACGCCGTCAACAAGGTCACCGAAACCCGGGACATCCCCGCCGGTGCCCTGAACCGGCAGACCGTTTCCGTTGCCCTGAACACCCAGGCCGCCGCCGGACTGAACGTTGCGGACCTTGAAGCACTGGTGGCCACCGCTGCCGGCATCAACACCGAACGCGGCGACGAAATCACGGTGGAAATGGTGTCCTTCAACGCTGACGGTGCCACCAGCGCCCAGCAGGCACTGGCCGACGCCGAGGCCGCGGAAGAAGCCGAGCGCCGGGCCGAAATGCTGCGGATGGGAATCATCGTGGCGGGCGTCGTACTGGTGGTCATCCTGGCCCTGGTGGCGTACGCCATGCGCTCCCGCCGGCAGAACCGCGAAGCCGTTGACCTGGGCGAACTGCCTGAACTCGACCCGCTGGCTCCGGCCACCGGGCTGGCCATGCTTGAGCCTGAACCGGTACCCACCGACACCGCGTCCATGCAGATTGTTGCCGCGGCCGTGGGCCAGGACCGCAAGCGCGCCGAACTTGACGCGCTGGCCGCCCAGGACCCGGTCCGCACCGCTGACTACCTGCGCAACCTCATGGAGGAAACCCGGCCATGACCGAGCTTGCCACCGCCCCGGCAGGGCTGCCCCTTGCCCTGAACGCTCCCGAGATGCCCCAGAAAGGCGAGCTGACCGGTACCCAGAAAGCTGCCATCGTGCTGATGCAGCTGGAGACCTCGCGGGCCGCGGTGGTGATGCAGCAGTTCACCGAGGCCGAGGCACAGGCCATTGCCGCGGAAATCGTCCGGCTCAAGCGGGTGGACGCATCGGTGGCAGAAGAGGCCATCAACGAGTTCTATGACATGACCGTGGAAGGCCGGCGCCGCGCCCACGGCGGCCGCGACGTCGCCATGGGCCTGCTGGAAGCCTCCTTCGGCGTCGAGCGTGCCTCCGGCGTGATGGAACGCCTCGCGTCCTCGATGGCCGGCAAGTCCTTCGAATTCCTCGAAAGCGCCGAACCGAACCAGGTCATCTCCCTGCTGGACGGTGAACTGCCGCAGACCATCGCACTGGTCCTGGCCCACATGCGTCCCCAGCGGGCCTCGGCCGTACTCACGGGCCTGAACCAGGACCTGCGCACCGACGTGGCCCAGGCCATTGCCACCATGGCGCGGGCCACGCCCGAGGCCGTGCGCGTGGTCGCCGAAACCCTCCGCGCACGCGCCTCCGCCCTCGGCGCAGCCCGCGAAGCCGCGGATGCCATCGGCGGCATCCAGCCGCTGGTGGACATCATCAACCGTTCCGACGCCGTAACCGAGCGCGCCCTGCTCCAGGCCCTGGAGGAACGCGACCCGGACCTGGCCGAAGAGGTGCGTTCCCGCATGCTCACCTTCGGCGACCTGGTCAAGCTCGAACGGCGCGACGTGCAGCTGGTGCTGCGCGGCATCGACGTCGGCACCTTGGCACTGGCCATGAAGGGCGCCACGGAAGCGGTACTGGACGCCATCCGCACGAACGTTTCCGAACGCAACCGGGAACTGCTCGACGACGAAATCAAGGTTTCCGGTCCGGCCCGCCTGTCGCAGGTGGAAGAGGCACGTGCCAACATTGTCCGGGCCATCCGCGAAATGGAAGCCCAGGGCATCATCGAGGTGCACCATGCGGACGAGGAAGAGTATGTCTACTGAGGCTTTCTCCCGCCTGGTCTACACCGCACTCGGCGCAGCCGACGAAGACCAGCTCAGCGCCCAGGTGGAGGCCCGCGGGCATGCCGCCGGCTATGCGGCAGGACTGCGGGCAGCCAACGAGGACACCGAACTGCTGCGCCGCACCCTGCGCGAGCAGTACGAAGACGAGATGCGCCGCGGCCAGGAACGCCTGAACCGCAGCCTCGCGGCGCTGAATGCTGCCGTGTTCAGCCTCGAGGGCCGTACCGTGGCCCTGATCACGGACATGCAGGACGTCCTGGCGGCGGCCGCCATCGAGCTGGCCGAAGCCCTGCTGCAGCGGGAACTGTCCGACGGCGACGCCTCCGCCCGCTCCGCCCTGGCCCGCGCCCTGGAAGGGGTGGACACGGACCTGGTGCAGCGGGTGCGGATGCACCCGGTGGATCTGGCGTCCCTGGACGAAGATACCCTGCGCCGCGCCCGCGTCGACTTTGTGGGCGATCCCGGCCTGCAGCGCGGCGATGCGGTCACTGAATTCCCGGACGGTTACCTGGACGCCTCCCTGAGTGCGGCCATCTCACGGGCCCGCGCCGCACTGCTGGAGGTGGAGGCATGACCGCCACCGCTTGGCGTCCGCGTCCTGCGGGATTCGCCGCCGCCCTTCGCACGGCCGCACCCCAGCGGGTGGGTCGGGTGTCCTCCGTTCTCGGACTGAGCGTGGAAATTGCCGGACTGGACTGCGGAGTGGGGGACCTGGTGTCCATCGGCCACCCCGGCTCGGCCGTGGACGCCGAAGTAGTGGCCGCGACCCGCGAAGGCATCCGCTGCATGCCCTTCGGCCGCCTCACCGGACTGACCGCCGGCACCCCGGCCCGCTCCAAGGGCACACCCCTGCTGGTACCCACCGGCACCGGACTGTTCGGCCGCGTGCTGGACGGCCTGGGCCGTCCGATTGACGGGAAGGGCCCGCTGGACATCGAGGCCCTGGTGCCGCTGGACCACGAAACCCCGTCCGCCATGCTGCGCACCCGGATCGACACCCCGCTCCAACTGGGTGTCCGGGCCCTGGACACGCTCACCACGGTGGGCCGCGGCCAGCGCATGGGCCTGTTCGCCGGTTCCGGCGTGGGCAAGTCCTCGCTGCTGTCCATGATTGCCCGCGGCACCGACGCCGAAGTGTCCGTCATCGCCCTGGTGGGCGAGCGCGGCCGCGAAGTGCGCGAATTCCTCGAAGACGACCTGGGCGCCGAAGGCCTGGCCCGGTCCATCGTGGTGGTCTCGACGTCGGACGAACCGGCCCTGATGCGCCTGCGCGCAGCCTTTGTGGCCACCCGCATCGCCGAGTCCTTCCGTGACCGCGGCGCCGACGTCATGCTCATGATGGACTCGCTGACCCGGGTGGCCATGGCGCAGCGCGAGATCGGCCTGTCCGTGGGCGAACCGCCCGCCACCCGCGGCTACCCGCCCTCCACCTTTTCCCTGCTGGCCCAGCTGCTGGAACGCGCCGGCACCGGGGAGCGTGGCTCCGTGACCGGGATGTACACCGTCCTGGTGGACGGCGATGACCACAACGAACCCATTGCCGACAGCGCCCGCTCCATCCTGGACGGGCACGTGGTGCTGGACCGCAAGCTGGCCGTTTCCGGGCACTTCCCCTCGGTGGACGCGCTGGCTTCCATTTCCCGTGTCGCCTCCCGGGTCAACCCGCGGGAGCGCAGCGATGCCGCCTCCACCCTTCGCCGGGTGATGGCCGCACGGAAGGCCGCACAGGACCTGCTCGACGTCGGCGCCTACCAGCGCGGCTCCAATCCGCTGGTGGACGCGGCCGTGGACAACCAGGACGCCATCAACGCTTTCCTGCAGCAGCGGATGGATGAACAAACCCCGGCGGAGACCGCCTGGGCGCAGCTGCATAACCTGACCCGGATGCTGGGGGTGTCCTGATGGCCCGTACCTTTCCCCTGGCCGGCCTGCTCCGGCTGCGCCAGCTGCAGCAGGACCAGGCGGCGGGCGAACTGGCTGCCGCCAATGCCCGCGAGCAGGAAACCCGTCAGGCCCGTGCCGAGGCGTACGACGCCCTGGAGCACAGCAACAGCCAGGCCATGGACGCAGTGACCATGAACGCCATTGCCGCCGCCCGCGCGTCGTCGCGCAGCATGCTTGCCGACCTCAACGCCCTCGGCACCCGCCACACTGCGGAAGTGGAAGCGGCCCGTGCCGAGTTCTCCGCTGCGCGGGCCCGGTCCGTGGGGCTGGAAAAGCTGGAGGGCAAGTACGCGGCGGCCGAGGCCGCCGAAGACCTGCGCACCGAACAAACCATCCTGGATGAACTTGCCGGCTCCGCCTGGCACCGCCGGCAGAAGGAAGCCAACTGATGAGCATGACCGACGCCCTGGGGCGCATCGATGAAATCCGGAGCACGCTGAGCCAGCTCTCCGGTGCCGCAGCCGTGAAGCAGGACGCCGCCGCTTCCGTTGCAGGTTCGGGCACCGCGTTTGCTTCCACGCTGTCATCACTGACCGGGACCGCCGGCACCGGTGCAGGCGGAGCCGCGGACGGCAAGGTGCTGGATGCCGTCCAGAAGTACCTGGGGCTGCCCTATATCTGGGGCGGCAACGACCCGGCCCAGGGCCTGGACTGCTCATCCTTTGTACAGAACGTCTACAAGGACCTGGGCTACACCCTGCCCCGGGTCACCTGGGACCAGATGAACGCCGGCACCGAGGTGCCCTCGCTGGCGCAGGCCCAGGCGGGCGATCTGCTCTTCAGCCACGACGGCGGCCACGTCGCCATCTACCTGGGCAACGGCAAGGCGGTGGATGCCCCGCAGCCGGGCCAGACCATCGCCATCCGTGATGCCTGGGAGACCGACGCCAACCTGACCACCATCCGCCGGATCCTGCCCACCGCCGCACCCGCCGCGAATCCCCTCGGTACCGCAGGGATCACGGGTGCCTCGGGTATTTCCGATCTGGTCGCCTCGGCACGGAACGCCCAGGCTGCACTGATGGGCTCGGCAGTATGAGCGTCTCCACCGGGCTGCCGCGCCCCGCCGCACCTACCGCCGCCTCGCGGTCCACCGGCGCTCCTCAGCCCGGTGCGTCCGGCGCGGACGCCGGCGCCGCTTTCGGCTCCTCACTGCAGGACGCGGTGGCTTCGGCACGCGATGCCGCGGCGGACCAGCAGGCAGCTGTCCGGACCGCCGCCAAGCAGGCCAAAAACAATGAGTCCTCAATTCCTGCCGGGAACGATGCGTACGGGACCCGGGCCGGCACGGCCGCTGCCCTCGCCGCTGGAGCATCGGGTCTCTCCGGCACAGGGACTCCGGGCACGGAGAGCGCTGATGCCTCCGCCGCAAGTGCCGGTTCGCCGGTTCCTGCGGACGCTGTCCCGTCCGCTGCAGCCGTATTCGCCAGCCTGGCCGGAATTCCGCTGCCGCCCGCTGCCGTACCCGGCACTGCGGGAGCCATTGCTGAAACCGTTGACGGAACCCCCGACGAGTCCGGTGCCGCCGCAACCACCGCTGAAGCCGGCGCAGCTGTTGCCAGTGCAACGGGAACCGGATCCGCGGAGCACGGGCTGCCGGGCAGCACCGTGCCGGCCCAGTCCGCCGCAGCGGCAGTCCTCGCCGCTGCTGGCGCAACGGGCAAAGCAACCGGTTCCGCCACTGCAGGCTCCGCCCTTCCTGCCGCAGGGGTTGCGTCGGTTCCGAACGCAGCAGCCACTGACACCGAAGCCCTCGCCTCCACTGCCACTGATCCGGCGTCGACGCCGGAGCGGCAGGGGAATGCAGCAGCGTCCGGGACCGCGGTCCCGGCCGCGTCCGTTCCCGGTGCGGTACCGGCAGGTGCCCCCGCGGCATCGGCTCCAACGCCCGGCGGCGCACCTGCCGGTACCGGCTCCACAGTCTCCGGTTCAGCATCCGGTTCCGCAGCTGCCGGTTCCACTCCGGGGAGTTCCGCGGCCGCAGCCGGGAATTCCGGTGCCGCCTTCGCAGCCGCCGCAACGCGTGCAACGGCAGGGTCAGCCGAGGGGACTGCTGCTGCTTCCGCCGCTCCCGCGGCGGACG